>JAICMT010000386.1 GCA_025929125.1 Acidobacteriaceae bacterium
AATCGGCAAGACGGCGTCTGTAAGAGACTCGAGCGCGGAAAAGAAGAGGCGTTTGGCAGCAAGCTTCGTCCTGCTGCGGTCGCGGTCACGTAGCCATGATTCGGCGCGCAGCATGACTGGAATGCCAAGTAGCTTGGCTGCGATCATCCCGTGCAGAGAGTTGGCGCTCGCGTAGCCATGCACCCAGAGAACATCGAAGCGGCGGGAGGTACTGTGTCCTTTAAGTGCGCGCAGCATGCCTCGATTGAGCGGCGTAGTGAAGCTGACATGACTGCCATCCCGAATGCGGGGCAGGAAAACATGGCGATAGCCTTCAAGAAGCGGCACGTCCCACTGAATTTCAACTCCGAAGCCCTCGTCACTGTACTCGCGCACGGAAAAATCAGAGCCGAAGAAAACAGTGAGGTCGATGTCGGGCTCCTGTGCAATTCGCCGCAAGAGGGGAGCCTGGTACTGAATGGGATGGCTGACCAGATATGCCAGCCGGACCGGGCGAGATTGGAGCCGAGCGCGATCGCGGCCAGACATAAGGGAAGACTCCGCTTGCGAATTTTGAATCAGCTCGGCGAGGCCTCAGTAATTGCGCAGCGCAAAGACCAGGCTGACAAGGCCGAGAACTCCGCCCACTCCTAGGTTCTTTGCTGCCCCCTTCAAGTTGCTGGACGGAAGATACACGATATCGTTGGCCTGCAGCACGGGATCGGGGTCTTTACCCTCGCGAATCCGCTTTATGTTGACGGTCACAAATTTCCGCTCATTCCCATAGGTGCGAATGATGCGCAGGTCGGCGTATTTGGCCTCGAAGTTGATACCCCCGCTGAGGGCTGCACATTGCATTAGCGTGAGTGGAGTGGCCTGATCGAGCGGAAGCGCGCCCTGCCTTGTAAATGCGCCCATGACGTAAATCACGCTGGCACGTGTGATCTGAATGATATCGTGCGGCAGCACGGGTATATCCGCCGTACTGCTGGAGGCCAGGTCAGTGCCGAGATTCACGACGATCGGCTCTTCCTGCCCTCGGCGAACGATTTTGACGGTGTGGCTCGCATTCGCCGGCAGCCCGCCCGCATTCAGCAAAACCTCCCGCAGGCTGCGCTGCTGTGTCACAGGAACCTGGGCGTGCATTTCGCCGGTAATTAGAGCGGTGTCGTTCACAGTCTGGAGAACCTGAATCAGGACATCGGGCTCCCGGTAAAAACCACCCTGGCGGAGACGATCTGCGATAAGCAACTGGGCTTCGCGAACCGAAAGTCCAGCGATCGGAACACTGCCGATAAGGGGCAGCTGTACGTTTCCTTTTTCGTCCAGGCGAACCGTGGCGCTATAGTCCGTCACAAGGAAGAGCCGGACGCTGATCAAATCACCGGCTCCCAGACGAAAATCCTCGCCTGGATAGAGAACGGCATCCGCTGCAGCATTTGCGGCGGTCACGCCTGGCGCGGTCTGCATGGGGCTCTGCACGGAAGGAAGAGATATCTGATTTCCTCCGGTCTGCACGATTGGAGCGGTGCCGCTCCCCGAGGGTGTTGGGTTCTGCGCTACGAGGGCTGCAGGGACCAGGCTCAAGATAGCTACTCGAACAATGGAGCGGATGCGCATGCGACGCAAACTGCGGATCGGGCGGTTATGGGCAAGAGAACAGTTCACGATGCACCACCCCTTCCGGAACGGCCATTGCTCCTGGCGTCCGATTCCGGCTCCCAGGTTCCCGCATCGACGGATCCATACGAATAGCCTGTGTAGCCGTAATAGCCGTAGTACTCCGGCGAACTCAAGTCCACGGCGTTCAAAACCAGCCCTGCAAGGGGAGCTCCGGAGCGACGTAGCAGGTCGTGTGCCCTGCGTAGAACGCTCCTGTTCGCCCTTCCGTGCCGGATCACGAGTACGACGGCATCCACCATGCGCCCGAGAATGATGGCATCCGTGACCGAGAGGACGGGCGGGGAATCAATGATGACGTAGTCATAAGTTTCGGCGAACTGAACCAACATCCGGCGCATGGCCTCTGAGCCAAGCATCTCCGTCGGAAAAGGAGGCACGGGCCCGCTAGGCAGGATGTCGAGATGGGGCAGCTCAGGAAGATTGTGAATGGCATCCTGCAGCTGCGAAGTGCCTGCCAAAACGGTGGAGAGCCCGGCCCGGCCCGGGATCCCGAATCGATGATGGATGCTGGGGCGGCGCAGGTCGGCGTCGATGAGCAGCACGCGCGCTTCACCTTGGGCCATCACGGCAGCAAGGTTTGTCGCCGCTGTCGTTTTACCCTCGGACGGTGTCGCGCTGGTGAAAAGAATAAACTTCGGCGGTCGTCCGGCAGGGGAGAGAAGCAATGACGTCTGAAGCGAACGGAATGCTTCGGTAAATTGGGATTTGGGTTCGTTGAGGACAGCGATGTTGCGTTGTGCGGTCGTCGTGCCTGCCGGGACTTCAGCCCCAGTGCGCTTCGCGCGCGGAATGAGCGCTAGCGAGGGCATCTGCATCAGAGCTTCCATCTGCGGAACTCCGTGAACGCGCGTGTCAAGTGCCTCGACAATGAAGGTAATGACGATGCCGCCAAGCAGGAAAAATATTGCTGTCGTCGCAATGATGTAGCCGCTCGCACGCAGGCTGGGGGAAACCGGAGGAACCGCTTCATCGACCGTGTCGACCTCGAGCGCATCCAGGCCAGCTTCAACCTTTGCGGTCTCTAACCGCTGCTGCAGGCCGTCATAAAGAGCACGGTTCTGCTCATACTCACGCTGCAGGATGGAAAGCCGAACCTTGTCATCCCCCTGCTTGTATGCCTCTTCTTTGCGCGC
>JAICMT010000508.1 GCA_025929125.1 Acidobacteriaceae bacterium
AATGGAACCAGTCACTCACTTCATGACAGGCGCATGCCTGGCGCGGACCGGCCTCAATCGAAAAGCAGCCTACGCCACCCTGGCCATGACCCTCGCCGCCGAAGCGCCCGATCTCGACACCCTCTGGTCCATTCGCGGTCCGGTCGCCGCGTTGGAACATCATCGCGGCATCACCCACACCTTCATCGCGCTTCCGGTGGAAGCTCTGGTCGTCCTTGCGTTCGTGTGGCTCATTCATCGGTGGCGGGTACGCCGCCATGCCCGCAATCGAGACGCCGTGGCCAGTTCCCCGCAGCTTACTGCCGCACCGGTCCGTTTTGGCTGGCTGTATCTGTTTATCCTGATCGCGCTTCTCAGCCACATTCTGCTTGACTGGACCAACAACTACGGTGTGCGCCCGTTCTTCCCCTTCAACCCGCACTGGTACCAGGGCTCTTTCGTCTTCATCTTTGAGCCGGTGATCTTCGGATTTCTGCTTCTCGGCCTAGTCGCACCCGCTCTCTTCGGGCTGGTTAGTAGCGAAATCGGTGCACGCCGACCGCCGTTTCGAGGACGCGGGTGGGCGACCTTCGCGCTCATCGCGACAGTTGCGCTGTGGGGATTCCGCTGGATCCAGCACAGTGACGCAGTGGATCTCGCGACCAATGCTGCCTACGGGTTGCCAGGTTCGGCCCCCGCTCCGGTCCTCCGTGCCACGGCGAGTCCCTATCCCGGAAATCCCTATCGCTGGCACACGGTGGTCGAGACGCCCGGTTTTTATCAGATCGCGCGTGCCAAGACGCTACACTCCCTCATCGAAACCGATCCAGAGCGTGATCTGATTCAGAAGCCCGCGCTCACGCCGGCTGTTCAGGCTGCCGAGCGCTCCTGGCTCGGACGCGTTTATCTGGACTGGTCCTCGTGGCCCCTTGTCACTGATATCGGGCCTGTTACGCCAGCAGGGCTTCCACCCTCCGCCCAGCCCTGGACCGGAGTCAGCTTCCGCGACCTCCGTTTCCAGTACGACAGCTTCCTCTCGAGTGGCAGCTCCCAGCCTCCGCTGTCCGCCATGGTCTACGTCGACCCAGCAGGCCAGACGGTTCGCATGCAGGTGGGACATAGCGTTCAGAAGTAGTTCTGCGCCTTTCGTCCGGTTCTGTCCATGCGATCGAAATCGGCGACAGCCTCTCTTTATCCCTTCAAACCTCGGTGACTCGATCCGGCCCGTCAGCGATACAGCCTCTCACCGGTGCGCGCATCTGAGTGTGAAGGCGGAGTGTACCAGCAGCCCGCCATCCATAGGAACGCGGCGCAAATTTGAGAGGAGTTTTCGTATGACGGATTACCGAGTGGTGCAGGGAGAGGCAAGCGAAGATCAGGTTACGGCAGCAATTGAGAAGTTCACTTCACAGATTCCGTCCAGCGTCTATCTGGCTCTGGCGCTCGGCTCCATGGCAACGTCGTTGGGCCTGAAGGCTGCGGGCAAGGACCATAGCGCTCTGTTTGTCGGGCAGTGGGCTGCGCCGTTCCTGATCATGGGCCTCTACAACAAGGTGGTGAAGCAGCATGGATCGGATGCTGCCTCTGGTCCTGGTGCCATCGCTTCGATCTAAGTGGTGGACTGGAGCACGTTGCTGGCGGCAAGCCATCGGTCCCAGGCCGCCAGCGCGCGCTCGCATTGGATGCGGTGCCGCTCCTTCTTGT
>JAICMT010000241.1 GCA_025929125.1 Acidobacteriaceae bacterium
ATTTCCAAAAGGAGTTCAAGCGCTTCTATCCGAACAATGAATTGGCCGCGCAGGTCCTGGGCTACGTGGGTACGGACGATACCGGGCTAGGCGGCCTGGAGCAGGAGTTCGATGACGAGATGCACGGCGAACCCGGCCACATGCTGACTGCGGTCGACGCAAAGCGGCATGTGCGCGGCAGCGTGGAGAACGAGCCACAGCCGGGCGAGAACCTGGTCCTGACGATTGACGCAAATATCCAGCACATTGCCGAGCGGGCGCTGGATGCCCAGATGGAAAAGATGAAGGCGGCGCATGGCACGGTGGTGGTGCAGGATCCGCACACCGGCCAGATTCTTGCGCTGGCGATCGCGCCACGGTTCAATCCGAACGACAAGCGGCACATGGATGCAAGCGTGCTGAAGAACCTGGCGGTGAGCGATGTCTATGAGCCGGGCTCTACGTTTAAGCTGGTCGCTTACTCCGCGGCCATCGATGCGGCCGGCGTAGAGCCGACGGATATTGTGGATTGCCAGGGCGGCTCCATGACGATGTATGGGCGCACGCTGCATGACGACAAGAGCGACCACTTCGGCAAGGTGACGGTGCAGTATGCGCTGGAGCACTCCAGCGACGTAGGCGCGGCCAAGATGGCGCTGAAGGTGGGATCCGACAAGTTCTACAAGTACATTCGCGGGTTTGGGTTCGGCGAGCGCTCTGGGATTGAGCTTCCCAGCGAGACGCGTGGACTGCTACGGCCGCCCCGGAAGTGGGGCTCGACCAGCATTCTTTCGCTCGCCATTGGCCAGGAGGTCGGGGTGACCCCGGTGCAGCTGGTGACGATGGTGAGTTCGATTGCCAATGGCGGCGTTTACATGCCGCCCCACATTCTGCTGCAGTCGACCGACGAGATGAAGGGGGACGCACGGCTGAAGCCAGCCGCTTTTCATCCCCAGAATCAGCTTCCGACGCAGCTCCCGGATGGAGCGCACCGCGTTATCCGGGAACTGACCGCGGCCAAGATGCGCGCCATCATGGAAGGCACGGTGGTTGAGGGGACCGGCAAAAACGCGCAGCTGAACGGCTACAGCTCCGCAGGAAAGACGGGCACGGCGCAAAAGGTAGACCCAGTAACGCATACCTACTCGCACACGAAGCTGGTTGCGAGCTTTGCGGGGTTTGCACCGGTCAGCTCGCCGGCAATTTCAATTGCGGTGGTGATCGATACTCCCACAGTGGGCAGCCGGTATGGCGCGGAGACCTCTGCACCGGTGTTCCGCGAAGTGGCGCAGCAGGTGCTTGAGTACCTGGAGGTGCCGCACGATCAGCCGCTGAAGGCGACCAAGGACATGCTGGCCGCGAGCAAGCCGGTGGCCGAGGACGGGCCCAGTGAAAATCCGGAGGACCTGAATGCACTCTTCGACGAAGTGAACAACCTGCCGCCGGATGATCCTTTGAAGCAGCCCGCAACGCAATCCATCCCAACCAGCAGCGCGGAAGTACACAGAACAGCAACAGCCCCGGCGCGTTCTCCGGCAGTGTCCCCTGGAGCGGGCTCGCGGCTGCTGGAGATGCTACCGAAAAAGGTGCTGGCCTCATTCCGCGAGAACGGCCCGACGGAGTCGATGATGCCAGGTGAGGTTGCGAGCGGGTCCAGCCCGCTGCGTGCGCCGACGATTACTCCGGCGGTGCAGCAGACCTCGCACGGGGTTCTGGTCGACCCGCGGCGTAGAGTGGCGGTGCCCTCGTTCACCGGAGAGGACCTGAGGAACGTGGTTGAGACAGCGTCCGGCATTGGGCTGAGGGTGGATACGGTCGGAAGCGGCATGGCGCGAGAGCAGGCGCCTGCTGCGGGCACCATGGTTCCGCTGGGAACCGAAGTAGTGGTGCGGTTCGGGCGCGAGGCGCAGACCCCGGCGCCGACGAAATAGAATCCAAAGAATGTGCTGGGACGACGCACTGAATGAGGTTCGGGTGTTGGAGTCCGCGCGTGCTGCGGTGGACGTGCTGCGCGTGGAGTATGACTCGCGCAGCGTGGGGCCTGGGGCGGCGTTCGTTGCGATGCGCGGCGGCTCGACGGATGGGAATCGGTTCATCGAGACAGCGTTGGAACAGGGCGCGGTAGCCGTGGTGACGGATTCCCACGAGGCGTATGAGCTGTTGCGGCGGGAGCATCCGAAGATTGGCGGGGCCCTGGTGGAGCATGGGCGGCGTGCCTTGGCAGAGCTGACCGCGGCGGTGCTTGGGCATCCGGAACGTAAGCTGGCGGTGAGCGCTGTGACCGGAACGAACGGAAAGACGACCACTGCGTTCCTGCTGGAACAGATTCTGCGCGCCGCCGGTCGCAAGACGGTGCTGATGGGTACGGTGGAGACTCGGGTAGCGGGCGAGGTCCGCGAGTCGCCGCACACTACGCCGGAATCACGGGACATCCTGGAGGTGTTTGCTGACGGTGTGCGAGCCGGCGCGACCGAGGCGGTGATGGAGATGAGTTCCCATGCGCTGGAGCAGGAGCGCGTGTGGGGGATTCCGGTGAATGTGGCGATCTTTACGAATCTGACGCAGGATCACCTGGACTATCACGGCACCATGGAGAGCTACGCTAAGGCCAAGGCAAGGCTGTTCGAGGGAGTCGGAGCGCCTGCGCCGCGGGTCGCGGTCATCAACCTGAACGATCCCGGGTCAAGGTTGATGATGCAATCGGCGCATGATTGCCAAGAGATCCTGACGTACGGAACCGGCGGCTCCGCTTCGGCGACGGATGATGCCGGTATTCAGGAAACATACGCAACGATGATGGCAACTAACGTGCGCCTGGGTGCGGCAGGGACGTCGTTCGAATTCCGTGCCGGAGGCCGATCTTTCGAGGTGCGGTCGAAGTTGGTGGGCCGTGTGAATGTGGAGAACCTGCTTGCGGCAATGGCTGCGGCCCATGCTCGCGGCGTTCCGCTGGAGCGTTGCGTGCGCATCGCGGCTGAATTGAAGGCTGTTCCCGGCCGCTTCGAAACGGTGCCGAATGAGTTGGGGATTACTGTGGTGGTGGACTACGCCCACACCGACGATGCGCTGCGGAACCTGATCTCGTTGGCGCGAGGGGTTGCCAGCGGCCGGGTGATCACGCTATTCGGCTGCGGAGGAGATCGCGATCGCACCAAGCGGCCGAAGATGGGGAAGGCAGCGGGGGAGGGTAGCGATCTGGTGGTGCTGACCAGCGACAACCCGCGCACTGAAGACCCGATTGCGATCCTGGAGGAGGCCCTGGTGGGCGTGCGGGCCACAGCAACGGGGTGCGTCGTGGAGCCGGACCGGGCGGCAGCGATCGAGAAGGTGATACGCGCCGCGCATTCAGGAGATGTTGTTCTGATTGCAGGCAAAGGCCACGAGAAGGTTCAGATACTGCGCGACGGAACTGTGCCGTTTGACGATGTGGCGGTCGCAAGCGCGGTACTGCGGGAGTTGGGTGGATGAAGCTGAGCTTAGGCCAGATCGCGGAATGGATGCATGCCGAGGGGGACTTTGATGATGCTGTCCAGGCCGCCGGATATTCGATCGACTCGCGGACGATTGGCGCGGGGGAGCTGTTCTTCGCTGTAAAGGGCGAGCGGCTGGACGGCCATGACTTTGTCGAGCAGGCGCTTGCAAACGGAGCTGTAGCAGCCGTAGTCAGCATGCGGTGGCTGGTGCCTGCCAACGTTCCGGAGAACAGGCTGCTGCGCCTGCCCGATGCAGATGGTGAAGGTGTCTTGCTCAGCATGCAACGGTTGGCCCATGCGGTTCGCAGGAGTTGGGGCGGCCGCGTGATTGGTGTGACGGGATCCGTCGGCAAGACGACGACCAAGGAGGCTGTCGCGCAGGTGTTGGGTGCAAGATTCCGGGTGCTGAAATCCCAGGGAAATCTGAACAATGCTTTTGGAGTGCCGCTGCAGCTTCTTCGGATCGAGCCGGAGCATGAAGTGGCGGTGATCGAGATGGGGATGAACCACGGGGGCGAGA
>JAICMT010000375.1 GCA_025929125.1 Acidobacteriaceae bacterium
GACAAGCTCCCGGGCCTAAGTGGGCACCTGGACCGCTACTCGCGAGCACTCTCCTGCACTGAGATCAACAGTACGTTCTATCGGCCATCGCGCCATTCCACCTGGCTGCGCTGGGCGGCTTCAGTCCCGGAGGATTTTCGGTTTTCCGTCAAAGCGCCGAAGACGATCAGCCACGAAGCAGCGCTTGAACTCACGAGTATCACTAGCGCAGCGCTGGATTCGTTCCTCGATCAAGTCCGTCTGCTCGGCTCCAGGCTCGGTCCTATCCTCTTTCAACTACCGCCGAGCCAAGCCTTCAATCGGGAGCGCACACATTCCTTCTTCTCGTATCTACGAACCAAAGTCGACTCTGCCGTAGTCATCGAGCCTCGCCATGCCAGCTGGTTCTCGGCTGATGCGGAATCTCTCATGACGGATCTGCGCCTGAGCCGCGTCGCGGCCGATCCCGCACGGGTTCCGGAAGCATCCGTACCTGGTGGCCTGCAGGATCTCCTCTACTATCGCCTGCACGGCTCGCCCCGCATGTACTACTCGGAATACACGCCGGATTGGCTCGCTGCCCTGGCCGCCCAGCTACGGAGCCGGCCGGAAGGCACCCAGGCTTGGGTGATCTTCGACAATACGGCCTCGGGTGCGGCGCTTGGAAATGCTCTGGAACTCGCCGGAATGCTGCCGCACGCGGACAAGTCTCGCTGAGCTACCTGGCTGCCCGGTGCTTCTTCCAGAGCAGATAGGCTCCCCACGCCGCGAGCGTACAGTTATCGACCACCCTGCCGTCGAGCATCATCTGCTCGAACTCGTCTACCGTGACCCGATGGACTTCCATATCCGTCTCCTCGGCGTCGCGCGCGTTCTCGCCATGGGTCAAGCCCTCGGCCAGAAAGATGTGGTGGCGCTGGTTCATCACACCATAGCCGATCTGCACCTGGGCTAGCTCGGTCATGTGCTGCGCGCGCAGCCCGGTCTCTTCACCCAGTTCGCCGCGAGCCATCTCTTCCGGATCCACCGCAGGTTTTTCCCACCCGCCCTGCGGCAGCTCCACGTAGCGCCTGCCCACCGTATACCGGAACTGCTCCACCAGGTAGACGAACTCGCCCTCCCGCGTGTGTTCCAGTGGAATGACGATGCACGCGGGATCTTTGTCGATGACGCCGTAGATCCCGCGCTCGCCGTTTGCGCGCTCAATCACATCCTCGCGCACGCGCGTCCACTTGTTGCGATAGACTTCACGGCTGCTGATGGTCTTGATGGCGCTTCCGCTCAGGCCTTCTTCTCCGACTCCCAGTACACGGCATACTTTTGATCGGTAATGCGGTACATGGGCTTTACCGAAAGCGCATTGGCGCCTCGCGATTTAAAGCTGAGGTCTTTGGCGGAAACCACCTCCATCCAATCCCCTACCTGGCCCTCGGGCACAACCGGATTGGGCTCCGGCTTGGGCAGCTCGGCAGCGTTCGGCGCAGTGCCCCGGCCTTTGCCAATCTTCAGCGGCCCTTCCTTCGGCCCGGCCCCCAGGTCGGCTGCCAACACCAGCGGCCCGTACATGGCGGCCTTCAGGGAAGTATCGCCGGGCAGGGGGTCGCTCCAAAGCTGCATGGGCAGCGAGAGCTCCACTTTGTCGCCGTTACGCCATTCGCGGGTCAGCGACAGGTAACTCCCCGGTTCGGCGAACGCCTCCAGCTCGCGGCCGTTGATGCGCACGGACCCTCCCGCAGCCGTCCAGCCAGGAACGCGAATATGCAGTGTGCGCCGCTGGGGTGCAGTCGCTTTGACAATCAGAGTGGTGCCCTGCTGCACCGGGAACGAGGTCTCCTGCCGCAGCCCGAAGTTCTTTTCCTTCCAATCCAGCTCGGACGGAATGAACTGGTTGACCCACACGCTGTCTCCATCGTGGAAGTAGATCGTGTCGTTCAGCTTGGCAAATTCCTCCGCGCCGGTTCCCGTGCAGCACCAGAAGGAGTCCTCGGGCGAGTTGTAGTACCTCCAGTAGCCCGCAGCCAGCGGGAAGAAGTACTGCTTCAGCCCCTCCTCATTCTGCGTTCCCATGCGGCAGTTCCACAGTGCCCGCTCGTACGCATCCATGTACTTCGCGTTAGCGGTCCATGCGAAGGCATGCCGCTCCAGCTTCATCAGGTTGTAAGCGACGCAGCACTCTGCATCGTGATATTGCAGGGTTCCCTTCAGGTTGCCCGGATCGGTGCGCCAGAACTCGTCCGCGCTGCAGTTCCCGATCGCATAATTGCGCTCCGCGAGCACCTCGTCCAGGAAGTAGTTCGCCAGGTCGCGATAGCGCCAGTCGCCGGTGAGCTCGTAGGTCCGCGCCGCCCCTATCACCTTGGGCACATGCGTATTCGCATGCAATCCTTTCAGCTCGTCGCGATGCGCAGCGAGCGGATCGAGGAAGCTCGGCTGCTCAAACAAGCGGGCCTCGGCCAGGTACTGCTGCCGGCCGGTCAGCCCGGCAAGGTTGACCAGCACCTCGTTCATCCCGCCATACTCGGTGCGCAGCATAAACATGCGCCGATCGTCGCTGATGGCCTGAAAGTAAGCTCGAACCCAGCTCGCCATGCCTTCGGCGACCTGGAGTGCCTGCTCATTTCCGGTGTGGACGTACATGTCGAGCATGCCGGCCATGATCTTGTGATACGTGTAAAACGGCGCCCAGTAATTGCCGCCCGCGGCGAGCTTCTCGAAACCGGCTTCGGGGTAGGCGCTCAAATATCCATTGGAGTTCGCCTTCTGGCACTTCGCCAGCTCGGCCACCATCAGGTCGCCGTTCTTGCGCAGCGTGTCGTTGCCGGAGCTGGCATACGCCAGCGCCACCGCCGAAAGATAATGGCCGCCATTGA
>JAICMT010000390.1 GCA_025929125.1 Acidobacteriaceae bacterium
CCGGACTGGTGATTTTGCCGAGGACCACGGGCCGGGAAGCTCCGGTTGCGCTGGGCACGTTGCCGGGCAGTCCATGACAGGTGAGCCAGGCGAGCAGGGCAAAGGCGACGGCCTCTTTGGCCTGCGCGGGAACGCCGAGCTTGTCGCTGCTGCGCAGTTTGACCCGCAGGGGTGCGAGCCCGGTGCGCAGCATGTCCATCAAGGTGCCGTTGTGCGCGCCGCCCCCGGCAACATAGAATTCGACGCGAACGCCGGGTGCTTCGGCCTGAAGGTGCGGCGCAGCGAATCGCTGATAGGCGTCGAGGATCGAGGTTGCGGTGAGCGCGGTGGCGGTGGCAACGCAGTCGGCGTCACTGCCGCGCGATTTGCGGCACAGAGAAAGGAAGCTCCGGGTGAAGCCTGCACCGAACTCTTCGCGGCCGCAGGATTTGGGCGGTGGGGCAGAGAAGTATGGCTGGCGCAGGATGCGCGTGACTACCTTCTCCAGCACGCGGCCCTGCCGAGCGACGGCTCCGTTGCGGTCGAATCTGCGGCCGAAGAGGGTCTGCATCGTCTGATCGATGACCATGTTTCCCGGCCCGGTATCGAAGGCGATCAGGCGATCTACGGACGCCCCTGCCGGGATCACGGAGAGGTTGGCGATGCCGCCGATATTCTGAAGCACCCGGCTCACACGGGACGAGCGGAAGAGGCACCAGTCGAGCATGGGGACCAGCGGAGCTCCCTGCCCACCGGCGGCGAGATCTGCCGGGCGGAAGTCGCTGACGACGGGGCAATGGAGACGCTCGGCGATGGTTGCTGCTTCGCCGATCTGCCATGTGGATCGCACGGCAGCGCCGAGGAAGCGGGTGGGCAGGGTCTCATGATGGATGGTCTGTCCGTGGCAGCCGACGAGGACAGGCTTCGCTCCGACTTGATCGGAGGCTGCGGCGACGCAGCCGGCATAGATGGTGCCCAGGCGCCAGTTCAGGCGGCCCAACTCGGCAGCCGTGCGCGGCTCTCCGGCCATGAGCGCCAGCACTTCTGCGCGAACCGGCTTTGGGTAGGCGAAGCTCTTCATGCCCAGCAGGCGAATGCGAGGGGAGAGGCAATCTGATCCCGGATTGATGCGGCACAACGCGACATCGACTCCATCCGCGGAGGTGCCGCTCATAACTCCGGCGACGATCATCGACCGGGGAGAATCGCTGCGCTTCATGAGGAGGCTCCGAGCTCGCGTTGCAGCTCGGCGAGCAGGTTCAGAGCTTCTCGTGGCGTAAGGCCATCGAGGTCCAGCGCGCCGATGCGATCGACGATGCGCTGCGACAGAGGCGTGAACATCGTTATCTGCAAGGCAGCCGCTGCCTGCCCGGCCGGCTGCAGCGCGGTGGCAACCTGCTGGGTTTCCGCCCGCTCATGCAGCTTGAGGACTTCGCGTGCGCGGGCGATGACGGACGCGGGGAGTCCCGCCAGCCGCGCAACCTCGATGCCGTAGCTTTTGCTCGCAGCGCCGGTTTCCACGGTGTGCAGAAAGACTATGCCATTCGCGGTCTCCTTTACGGTGACGCGCAGATTCTTGAGCCGGGGCAGGCGGTCGGCGAGCAAAGTGAGCTCGTGATAATGCGTGGCGAACAGGGTGCGTGCCCCGATGCGCTCGTGCAGATGCTCGACTGCGGCCCATGCGAGCGAGAGGCCATCGTACGTTGCGGTGCCGCGGCCCATCTCGTCGAGCAGGATGAGGCTCTTGGGCGTAGCGGTGTTGAGGATGGCGGCGGTCTCGGTCATTTCCACCATGAAGGTGGAGCGGCCGCGCGCGACGTTGTCACTGGCTCCGATGCGGGTGTAGATGCGGTCGACCAAGCCAAGCCGCATGCGTTCGGCGGGGACAAACGATCCGCATTGCGCCAGGATGACGAGCAGCGCGGCTTGGCGCAAGTACGTGCTCTTGCCGCCCATGTTGGGACCGGTGATCAGGGCGATGGAGGGCTCGCGGGAGTCCTCTGCGGATGCCGAGCATAAGGATATGGAGTTGGGCACGAAGCGGCCACTGCCGGACTCTTCGAGCCGCAGCTCGACCACAGGATGGCGCGCTGCGACAAACTCAAGCAGCCCGGATTCCTCTACCTCTGGCCGCATCCAGCCGCGGAGCGATGCGAGATGGGCGAATGCGGCGATGAGGTCGATCTCTGCAACTCTGCGTGCGGTGTCTCGAAGGCGTGCGGCGCTCTCCAGAATGCGTCGTCGAAGCTCCTGGAAGATGCGGCGCTCGATCTCCACCGAACGCTCCTGCGCGGTGAGAATTTTTGTCTCGTACTCCTTGAGCTCGGGCGTGGTGAATCGTTCGGCGTTGACCAGCGTTTGCTTGCGTTCGTAGTCCGAGGGAACGGCCTTGGCGTTGGCCTTGGTGACCTCCAGGTAATAGCCGAAGACAGAGTTGAATCGCACCTTCAGGCTGCCGATACCGGTTCGCTGGCGCTCGCGCTCCTCGATGGCGGCCAGCGCCTGCCTGCCGGAGCGGCCGAGCTCGCGGAGTTCGTCCAGCTCCGTATCCACGCCTGCGCGTATGAATCCTCCTTCCGCCATGCCGAGCGGCGGCTCGTCGGCAATGGTGGCGAGAATGGCCGTGTGGAGGTCCTGGAGCGGGTCGAGTCCTTGGGCCAGCGCGGACCATTTTGCGGCGCCGAAAGCGCCCGCTTCTTGCGCCACTGCCGGAAGGCAGCCCAGCGCGCCAGCGAGCGTCATCAGGTCGCGCGGCACGGCAGAGTCCAG
>JAICMT010000510.1 GCA_025929125.1 Acidobacteriaceae bacterium
ATCCACTGCGGTCTTTCTCGATCCCAAATCCCCGGCGTGTTTGGCATCCGTCACGCAGTTCCTCGGGAACCCTATGCTGGTGAATGAATTTGAGCAGCTCACGGCGATCGTGCGTGAGGGACATACCATGATGCCCGGACAGGGAACTGTGGAGCCGGAGAACCCGATTTGGGTCCAGTTTGCTGAGGCAATGGCGCCCATGATGGGGGCAGTCGCTCCGCTGCTTGCCGAGGCTGCACTCCAGGGGCGTAGTGGCCCTTTGAGGGTGTTGGATATCGCCGCAGGACACGGTCTGTTTGGAATTCATGTGGCGAAGCGCAATCCCGAGGCGAGAATCACGGCGCTCGACTGGCGGAGCGTGCTCAATGTCGCAGAGCGCAATGCGAAGAAGGAGGGTGTGGAGAGTCGTTACGAACTTCTGCCCGGCAGCGCTTTTGACGTGGAGTTCGGTGGCCCCTATGACCTGGTGCTGCTCACAAACTTTTTACATCACTTCGATACTTCCACCTGCACAAATCTGCTCAAGAAAATCAGGGCCGCACTCAAGCCGGGGGGCACGGTAGCCATACTCGAATTCGTACCCAATGAGGATCGCGTTTCGCCGCCACAAGCCGCGGCCTTCAGCATGATGATGCTCTCCAGCACGCCCGCAGGCGACGCGTACACCTTCAGCCAGCTGCAGCAGATGCTGAACGACGCAGGATTCCAGAACGCGAAGCATGTTCTCTGCGGCGAATTGCCAAACTCAATTGTGCTTGGTACCGCAGTCTAGCCGCGAAAAGAAAAGGGGCCTGGACAACGTCCAGGTCCCTAGAAACCGCGCCGCGCGGCTGTCTGACTAAGGCTGATACTTCCAAAGATCGTTCAGAGCGTTGGTAGAGGTTGCAGCGGAGTCAAAGCCGTTGCCGCCGAACAGCCATAAGTTTCCGGAGCCGTCTATCCAGGTTGAACTCGAAAAGCGGCCTCCGGGCAGGTTGCTGGCAGCGGACGTTCCTTTCGTTCCGTAAACGCCCACTCCGGCCGTTCCGTTTGTTCCCGCAATCCACGCCCACTGGCCGGTGCTAACCGAATACTTCCAGAGATCGTTGAAGAGCGTGCCGATTTGCCCGCTTCCGCCCGCTCCCCCGAATAAATAGAGGTTCCCGGAAGAGTCAGCCCAAGACGCCGCAAAGGCCCGCGCGCCAGGTATGTTTGCAGATGCGGCCGTGCCCTTCGTACCGTACACACCTGTCGCGCCCGCCGAGTTCGACCCTCCGATCCAGGTCCACTGACCATTGGCGGGGGTGAACTTCCACAGATCGTTGATCGTGGCAAAGCTGGCCGAAGTTGAAGTAGTGGCTCCCTGATTTCCGCCGAAAAGCCATAGATTGCCGCTGGAATCGGTCCAACTTGTCGCATCGTAGCGTCCCGAGGGAGTATTCGCCACGGCTGCAGTGCCCATCGTTCCATATGTGGCCGCCTGGTTGGTGGTATTCGGACCCGCGACCCACGTCCACTGATTCGTCGTCGTGGAGTACTTCCACATATCGCTTAGATTGCCGAATGTGCCTGTCGAGTCCGCGCCCTTTCCGCCAAATAGCCAGAAGTTGCCGCTTGCATCCGTGAAGCTAGTAGCCTCACCGCGAACGCCGGGTTGGTTGGTCCCAGCTGGAGTGCCGAGAGTGCCGTAGAC
>JAICMT010000416.1 GCA_025929125.1 Acidobacteriaceae bacterium
ATGGAACGCACAAACACCCGGAAGTCAAAAAGTGGTTCGCGGCGCGCCCGCGTTATCACCTGCACTTCACGCCGACCAGTTCATCCTGGCTGAATCAGATCGAGCGGTGGTTCGCCGAAATCACGCGCAGGCGAATTCGTCGTGGAACCTTTCGAAGCGTTCGGGATCTGACCAGCGCTATCGCAGAGTACATCCGAATCTACAACCAGAATCCTCAACCCTTTCACTGGGTCGCCAGCGCCAGCCGTATCATCCGGAAGGTCCAGAAGTATAAAGCTATTTCAGAAACGCCAGACTAGTGTCCTGCTTCTGAAATAACTGGACTGGCGCGGCGAACCTTCGCGAGAATGGTGGAAGCTTTCGTCACCCAGGAAAAGGGCCTTGGGCTGTTGTTCCGTGTGCGGATGTAATCGAGCACGGCTCGTTCGAGTTCGGCGACGCTGTGAAAGGTGCCGCGACGAATGCGCTTCTCGGTAATTTCCGCGAAGAACCGTTCGACCAGATTCAGCCAGGAAGCGCTTGTCGGGGTGAAGTGCAGGTGATATCGCGGGCGAGCTTCGAGCCATCTGCGGACCGCTTCATGCGTATGCGTCCCGTAATTATCCAGAACGATGTGGACGTCCAGTTCCTTTGGGACAGTCCGGTTGATGCGGCGCAGAAACCGAAGAAACTCCTGATGTCTATGGCGGGGCAGACACTCGGCAATCACGTTGCCGTCGATAAGGTTCAATGCCGCGAACAGCGTCGTTGTGCCGTGCCGTTTATAGTCGTGCGTCTGCCGTTCCGGCACACCCGGCCGCAGGGGCAGCGTCGGTTGCGTGCGATCGAGCGCCTGCATCTGGCTTTTCTCATCCACGCATAGAACAAGCGCCTTTTCCGGCGGATTCAGATACAGTCCAACGACGTCACGGAGTTTGTTGACAAACTGCGGGTCGCGGCTCAACTTGAAGGTCTCGACCCGATGTGGTTGCAGCCGGTGGGCTTTCCAGATGCGGTAAACGGTTGTATCGCTTACGCCTTGGGAATAGCCCATGGACCGCGTGCTCCAATGCGTCGCATCCTTCGGTCTGGTCTGCAGCGTCGCTTCCACAATCGCCGCCTCCTTTTCCGCACTGATGCTCTTCTTGCGTCCGCTGCGAGGAGCATCCTCAAGAATGGCCGACAAACCGGACCGGGCGAATCTGCCACGCCACTTCAGAACTGAACTCTTTGTGGTCGCGAAATCCCGAGCCAGTTGGGCGTTGGGAATGCCTGCTGCCGCTCCCAGCACAATGTTGATTCGGAACGCAACTTTCTGAGGCGTGTTGCCGGCGCGCACCAATGCCTCCATGAGTTCCCGGTCGCCTTTGCTGATCGTGATCTGCTCCGCGGTCTGGGCCATACGCCAGACCCAGGATACTCAAGCGCGCGACCGGAGTCCAGGAAATTCAGAAGCAGGACACTAGCTTACCGACGACATGGCCTACTATGCCCTCTGCTGACTTCTGCCCTGCGGTCAGGCCGCCTTTCAGCAACCTCAGTCGCCGAAGCGACACAGAGCAGATCTCCTGGGGTAAGCTCAACCGTCTTCCGTGCACAGCCGCCGGATCTACGCTTCGCATCTTTGATGGATACGGACTTCGCGGTAAGTTGCCCGCTCGTCCGACGCTAACGCCTTGTATCCGGTTCTTGTCCATCGACTCGCACTTTTGCTATACGCTTCTTTCAGACCCCGCCTCGCAGCGGTAGCCCTTGCGTTATCGCTAGCCCTTCTCCTCCATCAGGTTGGGCAGAGGACTTTCACCTCCAAACTGCTGAGCATGCCCAGCACACAACTAAACCGCTTCGCTGGTATCTCCTGATCGCGATTGCTGAACTGTGAGCCTCAGCGTCGCGTTGAGCCTCGCGCCTCCTCCGACCCGACTCCGCATCGCCGGCCGGTGGATGTACCTGTTCCGCGGTCGATGATCGCGGTCGATTTCTATCCTCTCAGAAACCAGAACCGCGAAGCTGCAAAACGCTTCCTGCAAGTGGCGCATGCGAATCCGAACAACCGGCCGCCACACGTCTACGGACGGTAACCGCAGCTATCCGGCTGCGATACAGGAACTGAAGGTCGAAGGCGCAATCCGTCCCGCTTGCCGCCACCGCCTGCCGGCCATTTTGGATGCCCTCTCGCGATCAAGCCTCTGCTCCCAAACTTTCCAGCCAATTCCAGCATCCCAAATCTTAAGATTCCTAAATGCCTTGACATTTCGCCTCGTTGTGATCACCCGTGATGCCGTCGTTTTTCTTTGAGAGCCGATGTAACGGAATACCACTTAAGGGATATCCCCGGAATGAACGAGGGATACGGAGATAAACAGAAAACATGACGGTAGCCCGGGAAATTGTTTTGCGAGCTCTATTGATGAAGTGGGATGTTGTCGAGAACAGGGAAGAATTTGACCGAATAACCGCTTCGGCGAAGCCGAGAGCCGAAAAGGGCAGCCCGCAGGAGACCTCAACGTGGGCGGCATAGATCCCGTAGGCGAAATCACGGCTGGCTGCCAGATCATTTACCG
>JAICMT010000331.1 GCA_025929125.1 Acidobacteriaceae bacterium
ATTTCCATGCGCAAGCAATCCGCGAACGCCTGAGCAGCGTCGATGCCGTGCTTTATACCCACGGTCACGCAGACCACATCCTCGGCATGGATGACCTCAGACCATTGACGTTTCGTCATGGCGAGCCGGTGCCGCTCTACGCCGATGCTGCCACCGCCGATACCATCGAACGCGTCTTTGATTACACGTTCCGAAATCTAAACCGTTATTCGACCAGTGCCCGGGTTGCGCTAAACCGCATTCCGGACGTCTCCGGCCAAACTATTGACCTCTTCGGCGCCCAATTTCAACGCATTCCGGTGCAGCACGGCACCGAAATCATCACCGGATACAGATTCGGCGCCGCGGCCTACCTCACCGACATCAGCGGCATCCCCGAGCAGAGTCTTCCGCTTCTGGCAGACCTCGATCTGCTCATCCTCGATGCTCTGCGACGGCAGCCTCACCCCACCCACTCCACGCTCGAGAACTCCATCGCGCTAGTGGAAAAGCTGAAGCCAAAGCGGGCGTTCTTCACCCACATGTCGCATGACCTGGATCACGATGCAACTAACTCCGCCCTGCCGCCGCACATTCGCCTAGCACATGATGGGCTGCAGTTGACGTTTGAGATCGCCTGAGGAGAGAACCGAGGACCGATGCAGATCTATCGCCACCTCTCAGAGCTACCGCCTCCCGGCGCTCCCGTTGTCGCAACCATAGGCAACTTCGACGGAGTGCACCTCGGCCATCGATTCGTGATCGCCGAAGTCATCGAGCGGGCACGCTTCCTCGGTGGAACCTCGTTTGCCATCACCTTCGACCCTCATCCCGCCCGCGTTCTCCGTCCCGAGACCCCTATCCGACTGTTGACGCCCAGACAGCGCAAGCTGGAGCTGCTGGCGGAAACCGGGTTGGACGCGACGCTGGTCCTGCCGTTTACCCAGGAGCTGTGCCACACCTGTGCACGAGACTTCGCAACCAATACCCTCGTAGAGGGCGTTCACATTACGGAAATCCACGAGGGGGATAACTTCCGTTTTGGATATCACGCCGAAGCGGACATCCATAGTCTCGCCGAGCTGGGCCGTGAATTGGGCTTCCAAACTGTCGCCTACGCTCCGCGGACGGTGCGCGGAGGGCCTGTCTCTTCCAGCCGCATTCGGGCGCTTCTGGAGATAGGGAACGTAAGCGCGGCACGCGCCCTGCTGGGCCGCCCTTTCTCCATCGATTCCAGCCCAGCTCATGGCCGGGGCTACGGCACGCGATACACCGTTCCGACCATCAACCTGGCGCCCTATGCGGAGCTGCTCCCGCAGGACGGCGTCTACATCACCACGCTACGAGTCGACGACGGCCCGGACGCACAGACCTTCGAAGCAGTCACCAACGTGGGAAATCGACCGACCTTCGGCGCAGATTCGTTCGCCGTCGAGTCCCATCTGCTCAACTTCCACCCAATTCAACTGAGCGAGCAAACCCCACTCCGGCTCTCTTTTCTGCAGAGATTGCGCGGCGAGCAGCGTTTCCCCTCCCCGGAGACGCTGCTCGCGCAGATTCGTCAGGACGTCCTGCGCGCCCGCAGGTACTTCGACCTCTGCCGCGCGATGCAAGTAGAGTTCTAGACCACTATTGCCTCAGTACCGGGTTTGGTGCCGGTTCCTGGTCGGAATCGTCGACTGCCGGCGCGGCCGCCTCCGGGTGGCTTTGGGGTGTGTCGGGAAGCTCGAGCTGTTTCTTGGGCGCATTCCCCTCCGGAAATTTCTCGTCGGGCTTGTTCGCGATCGCCGCACGCATGAACTCCATCCATATCGGCAAGGCTGCCCTCGCGCCTGTTTCTTTTTCGCCAAGCGACTGGCGATTATCGAAGCCGACCCACGTCCCGCACGTCACTGAAGGCGAAAAGCCAAGGAACCAAGCATCGGTGTAGTCATTGGTCGTGCCGGTCTTGCCGCCAAGCGGGTGCTTCAACTGGGCCGCCGCAGCGCCCGTACCCATCCTCGTCACCGCCTCGAGCAGCTGCATCATGGTGCGTGCGGTCTCCACCGAGATCACATTGCTGACAGCCGCCGGCGGCTGTTCCAGAGGCATGCCGTTCGCCTGCACAACCCGCCGGATATAGTGCGGTTGAATCCGTATCCCGTCGTTGGGAAACACGCTGTACGACTGCACCTGCTCGTACAGCGTGATATCCGCAGCGCCAATCGCGACGGGCAGGAATGCCGGAATATTGCTGGTCACTCCAAACCGGTGCGCCGTCTCAATCACCTTCCGGATTCCCACCTTGTCAGCAAGCTTCAGCGCCGGAATGTTGCGTGACTCGGCGAACGCCTGTAGCAGCGTCATTGGACCCTTGTAGTCGCCTTCGTAGTTATGCGGCGTGTAGGGGCCGTTCGGAGTATAGAAACTCACCGGTCCATCCACGATGATGTCGCTCGGCTGCGCACCCGCTTCGATCGCCGTGGTGTACACGTAGGGCTTAAACGAAGACCCAACCTCCCGCTGCGATTGTGTGGCGCGGTTGAACTGCGATAGGGCGAAGTCCCTGCCGCCCACCATGGCAAGAACCTCACCACTCGCATTGTCCATTGCCATCATGGAGGCCTGCGCACCCGAATCCTGTTCCAGTTCCGCGCGCATCGAGCCATCCGCGTTCGCTTCGCCAAGCTTCACATATACGACGTCGCCCACGGCAAGAAACCGCGTCGCGACCGTCTGCTGCGTCCACCTCCAGTTCGATGGGCCCATCACCGCGCGCATACGCCCAATCTTGAGCACCACGCGTGAGGGCGACACCTCCTCCACGAGTGCGTGATAGTAGCCGTTGGGCACAATAGCCTGGCCCCAATCCGGGTGCTCGTATCGCTCCAGATCGCCTCCCGAGGCAAGCACATTTTGCAGATGCCCCTTCCATCCGTGCCGCCGCTCGTATGCTGCCGTTCCGTTCAGAATGGCTCGATTGGCGACCGTCTGTAGATCGAGGTCGAGCGTCGTGTACACCTTCAATCCGCCGCCGTGGACCGCCTCCGCCCCATACTGCTTCTCTAGCTGGCGCCGAACCTCTTCCACAAAGTAAGGAGCTACTGAATTCGGCGGCGGTTCTATATGGAGGCCCAACGGAGTCGCGGCGGCCTCGTGCTCCTGCTGCGCCGTAATC
>JAICMT010000349.1 GCA_025929125.1 Acidobacteriaceae bacterium
CGCGGAGCGAATGGACAGCACATTGCGCCTCAGCTTCTTTGCCGGCCGGAACCAGATCACGCTCTTTCCCGGGATGGGGAGCCTGCCGGAAGGGAGCGCCCCCAGGACTATCAACATTGATCACGCCATTGACGTTATCGCCGAAATTCCGCGGGAGGGTGCAGAAGGGGTCCTCGTCTGTATCGGAGGAGACACCGCCGGCTGGAGCCTCTTCGTCCTGAACGCTCGGCTTCGCTATCACTACAACTGGTTTGCGCTGGAGCGCTACGATGTGGTCGCCGATTCGCCGCTGCCCCGCGGAAGGGTGGTATTCCGCATGGAGTTCCAATGCGAAACCCCGGAGACGCCGGGTGGACCTGCGCTCGTGCGCCTGTTCTACGACGGTCACCTGGTGGGTCAGGGCAGAATCGAGAAACAGGTACCGGGGAGGTTCGGGTTCGAGAGCCTGGATGTTGGAGAGGACACGCGATTCGCCGGTGTACCCCGGCTACCGCGAGCGGCTCCCCTTCCGCTTCACAGGTCGCATTGAACGTGTCGAACTGCATTTCGGCCAATCAGCAGAGTGGACGCATGAGGAGCTGATCACGCGCCATTTGCAGGACTACTGAGTGGTCCAGGGTAGATCGGATGAGAGCAGCCCTCGCACAAGCGGCCAGTATCGCCATCACCATCTTTGCCCTGAGCAGCATGCTCTCGGTCGGACTCGCTTACCGTATCGGTCTGATCATCGGTCCGCTGCGAGAAGCTCGCGCCGTGTTCCGTGCCTTGGTCGCCAACTTCGTCCTGGTTCCGCTGCTGGCCGTCGGGATCGAGCGGGTGATCCCGATGGACCCGGCGCTGGCGCTCGGGCTCTTTCTGCTCGCGGGATCGACTGGAGCGCCGTTTCTCATAAAGCTGGCAAGCGCTGCAAGAAGGGATCTCGCGCTCAGCGCGGCGCTCCTGCTCCTCTAGTCCCAGTCACGGTCTTCTTCCTCCCATTCTACGTGCCATTGGCTATGGCCCATCCTTCTCTGCGCGGCCTCTCCTATCTCCCCTCCAGTGTTTTCGCGATCGGCCTGCCGCTCCTCTCCACGTTGGTCGTTCCCATCGTGCTGGGTCTGGTTGTGAAAGCGCTCGCCCCGGGCTGGGCCGCGCGGCTGGTCCCGATCGGCGGCAAGCTGGCGACTATCGCGCTCGTGGGGGTGGTTCTCTCCACCTTCGGCGCCAATTTCCATGACCTGATCAGGATAGTGAGGGGTGGTGCGGTACCGGCTGCGGTCCTGCTCATCGCGGGAGCCTTTGCCATGGGATTTCTGCTCAGCCGTCCTGAACGCAGCGCCGTGCTCGGGCTCGGAACGGCACAGCGAAATGTTGCCGGGCCATGGTGATCGCGTCCAGAGACTTCAATGATCCGGACATCCTGGTGATGGTCACAGCTTCCGTTCTGGCCGGCCTGCTCCTGCTCTTCGCGATCGCGTGGCTCCTGAGCAGGCGAACGCCGCACGTCGGAGTTCCCACTCCGGAAGTCACCCCGTTACGAGCAACACTCGAGGTTGAAGAGCGCCCATCCAGAGCGGCGTAGAAGGTGGATCAATAAATGCGGTTACCACATGAAGCGATTTGTAAGTCCGCCCTGCTTCTGTAGAAACGATGGCCATGGAAAGGACAAGAATTGGGACATGCAGCGGCCATCGTGCATCTCAGGCGTTAGAGACGGTCGCGCGGCGAGCGCGTCAGCCGGACTTCTCGCGGTCGATGTTGTCCGCTTCTTCCGGATGGAGCTTTTTAGGATCGAGCAGTAATAGAACCAATAGGGTCGTGCCCGAAAGCACTATACCGAGCGCGAAGAGCTGGTATGAGGCCGCAATCCCTATCGCAACGGTCACCCAGAGGCTGACTGCCGTCGCGAGTCCGTGAATTTTGACGCGACCCTTTATGATCGCGCCCGCGCCGATGAACCCCATCCCGCTCACCAATCCTTGAAACACACGCGCCTGTGCGTCGGGGTTATTGTGGAACGCAAACTGGCCTATCTGGAGATAAGCGCAGGCCCCCCATGGCCAACAGAGGGTATGTGCGTAGGCCGGGCTTGGCTGGATCTCCGCGCTCCCATCCAATTGGCAGACCCAGGGCGAATGCGACCGCAAGGCTCAACAGCATTCGTGGAAATTCGTCCCACCCGGTCATGGCTCGCCGCCTTAAGCGCAACAGCGCGCACGGGCCGGAGCCAGACTGAACCCACCCGGTTTGTGACCTAAACGCTCGAAGTGATGTGGAAGTCGAGGGGTAGCCATGATCCCTCCTTCTTTATACGGTAAACCGACGCATTGACTTGTACTGAGATGCCTCGGCGCTAAGAGGGGCAAGGCCTCCTGGGAGGCATTTCGAACGGATTCAAAACTCTTGACTGCATCAGCCTTGCCAGGGTGGCCGACATGGCTGCTCGTTGAGCCCCCACCAGATCACAGTCGGGTAGTGTCGCAAGCTTGTCTCCCTACCTCCGTAGTTGGTAACAAGCCAGCAAGGATCCTAGTCAGTAAAATCTATCACGCACAATGAAATGCAAATCTGTTCCTCCAGTTAGGGGAGAATGAATGATTTCGTCACCCACTCTCAACAAGCTCCGGCGTAGGGGATCATCCGAAGGTCGGTTCCGTTTACGTGGGGTCACGACACGTCCACTACAAATTTTTTCTCTTGAACCGTAGCAGGGGTCGACCTCGATCAGGTACTTTCTTCTGTTTTCTGTTTGCGAGTTCAAAAACCTTATTCGCAAGATCAGTTGGCGAATTGGCAGGGACCTCGAGCCACAAGTCGGCCTCTGGCAAAGCCGGACCTGCGTCCGCGGTGAACAATTCCAAAATCTGGGCTGAGCAACAGTTGTAGCGAAGCATTTCAAAGAAGTGGCGCTTGATATTGGAGGCTTCGATCTGGCCAATCACGGCAATGTCGAATGCGTTTTCCCTGCATGCGGCCACCATTTCCTTATCATCCATGGCAGTTATAACCGTATGCCCCGCCTTCTCAAGAATAAGC
>JAICMT010000494.1 GCA_025929125.1 Acidobacteriaceae bacterium
ACGCGCAAAGCGATGACCCCTACGCGGATTTCGAGAATAGTCTGATCTATGCCGCGTACCTGCGGGAACGCGATCCCGAGGCTGCGGCGCAGTTAGTTGATAGGATGCTGCCCGCGATGGTGGAGGGCTGGTACGCGGAGCGAGGCGAGTATCCACCCGCGCACGATCAGTTGCTCCGCGATCTGGCGGAGCGCGCGCCCGATATCGCCGAGCTGCTGCGCCAGGCGCTCCGCATGCCGGATGTCCGTGCGCGGCTCCGAGCGGCGCAGCGGTTGCTCGCCAGGCTGCGGGGAGAGCTTGAGGCGGCGGCGGGGTGATGATGTAGGGCAGGTTCGCGACATGAATGCCGCGACTAATTCTGGTTGTATGGCAGATAGCAACGACAACACACGAATACACACACGAAAGGAACAACCAATATGTCCGTTGAACAGGAACTTGAGGCGGCGGCAGCCTATACGCCGTTACAGCGGATGCGCCATAGCGCCGCGCATGTGATGGCGGAGGCCGTGCAGGAGCTGTTTCCGGGCGCGCGCTTCGCCATCGGCCCGGCCATCGAGGATGGCTTCTACTACGATATGGAGCTGTCGCGCCCGGTGACGCCGGAGGATCTCCCGGCCATCGAGGAGCGCATGCGCGCCAGCATTGCGGCGAACCATCCCTTCGTCCACAGCGAGTGGCCGCGCAAAAAGGCGCTGAAATACTTCAAGGAGCACGATCAGCCCTATAAGATCGAGTTGATTGAGAACCTGCCGGGCGAGACGGTCGGCATCGAGGAGCAGGGGCCATTCCTCGACCTCTGCCGGGGGCAGCACGTGGCCAACACGGGCGAGATTGGCCCATTCAAGCTGATGCGCGTGGCGGGGGCCTACTGGCGCGGCGACGAGAAACGCCCGATGCTCCAGCGTATCTACGGCACGGCATGGTTCACGCAGGAAGATCTGGACGCCTATCTTGAACGACTGGAAGAGGCGAAGCGACGCGACCATCGCAAGCTTGGCAAAGACCTCGAACTCTTCATGATTAGCGAGGATGTTGGCGCGGGGCTGCCGCTCTGGCTGCCGCGCGGCGCGACGGTGCGCCGTCTGCTGGAGGAGTACATCCTCGACCTGGAGCGCAGGCAGGGCTACCAGCACGTCTACACGCCGAATCTGGCCAAGCTCGACCTGTATAAAACGTCGGGCCACTGGGAGCATTACCACGAGTCCATGTATCCGCCGATGGAGATGGAGAGCGGCGAGGAGTTGGTCTTGCGCCCGATGAACTGTCCGCACCATATCCAGATTTATCGCCAGAAGATGCGTTCGTACCGCGATCTGCCTGTCCGTATCGCCGAGCTTGGCACGATGTATCGGCTGGAGCGTTCGGGCGAGCTATCGGGCCTCTCGCGCGTACGGGCGATGACGCTCAACGACGCGCATATCTTCTGCACGCCGGAACAGATTCTGCCGGAGTTCAAGCGGGCTGTCCGACTCATCCAGCAAATCTACCGCGACATGGGCTTCGAGCAGTATAACTACCGGCTCTCGCTGCGTGACCCCAACGATAAAGAGAAGTTTGTCGACAACGACCAGATGTGGGAACAGTCCGAGGGGGCGCTTCGCCAGGCGCTCAAAGAGCTGGAGATAGAGTATTACATTGGCGTCGGCGACGCGGCCTTCTATGGTCCCAAGCTTGATGTGCAGGTGGCGAATGTGCTCGGCAAGGATGAGACGATCTCGACGGTGCAGATCGACTTCACGCTGCCGGAGCGCTTCAGCCTCGAATACATCGGCGAGGACGGCCAGCCGCACCAGCC
>JAICMT010000521.1 GCA_025929125.1 Acidobacteriaceae bacterium
AAACTATGGCGAATTCACTCGCGCAATCCACAAGCTGCGCCGGGTCCGCCTGCGCGGTGGAGCGCTTCGCTGGGGCATTTATCGCGACGCCACCGATCCGACGCACCTCAACGAAACCTTCATCATGGATTCCTGGATGAGTTATCTGCGTTCTCGGGAACGGATGACTGCAGCCGATGTGCGAACACGGCAGCAGGTTCTGGCACTGCATCAGGGGCCGGAGCCTCCGCGGACTACCTATCAGGTGTATGCGCGGGAGATCACGTCCCCCACTCCACCGAAGCTTTCCTGAAAAGAAGTTTTCCACAGATCGGCAAAACGTTGTCTCAACATGGAAAATTCGCTCCTACAAGATATGCAAGACATTGCAGCTACTGTCAGAAGGCCGACATGAAATCGTCCAGCACTGTCTCTATAAGTCGTTTCGTGTCTGCAGTATGTGAGACGTTCTGAAACCGATGCTGAAGTGGCACGGAAAATGCTATTGCCTGGGTGGCTACAAGGCCCAGCACAAATTGCGAAAGCCCCAGTCGAGTCGACTGGTTCTTCCCTGGTTTACCAGGCAAAGATCCTAAAACCGTGCCCGACAAGCACATTTGCTCAATGAGGAATGAATGATGAATCTATCGAAAATGTTTATGCTTGCTGCTCTGCCTTTGGCGTCTCTTCTGGCCTTACCGCAGGCGAATGCGTCCCTGATGTATGGGCCGCTCACTGTCACCGTCTGGAACGGAACCTTCAACACAGGGGGCGCTTCCACCAACGGCGTAACCGATCAGGCCTCTCTTCCGGCACCCAGTGCCACCTCCGTGGCTAACTTCAGCTACAACGGCAACATCAACTGGGTGAATAATAGCGCCACAAATACCTTCGCGAACTTCTTCGGCGCGGACACTGCTTTTATCTCCGGGTATTCCTCGGCCGCAGGTCTGACCGAAAGCAACTTTCTGAATCTTCTGATGAGCACACCTGGCGAGACCGGTAGTGCCGTCAACTCCTATATTGAGATTACCGGCAGCTGGCTGGGCAGCGACGCTCCCGGCGAGTTGGGAATCACCTCCGACGATGGAGCCTGCTTGTACATGAGCGGCTCTCCGGTTGCGAACCTCTGCCACCAGGATCCGCAGACCAACACGCTCTACACGAACACCAGCACTGTGTCCTCAGGAGCGTTTACGCTGGTCTACGTCGAATCTAACGGCGCGCCCGCCGACCTGGTGGTCACTGGCGCTGGACCCACGCCTGAGCCCAGCAGCCTGATGTTGCTTGGTACCGGTGTCCTGGGAGCAGCGGGGTTCCTTCGCCGTCGTCTCTTCGCTTAGTACGGACTGGCTGATTTGCGGGTTTCCCGCACAACCAATGCAAGACGAACCCCGGACGGGCTACTGCCTATCCGGGGTTTCCCTTGTTCGAGAGCTGCGTGGCCGCTGGACTGTGGAACTTGCACCCGGGCTGGAACGCTACTCGCTTCGGTCGATGCCCAGGGCGAGATCGAGCAGGGCCTTCTCCTCCAGCTCATGCGCCTTTGCCGAACCGGTTGCCGGGCTCGAGCTGGAGCTGCGCTTGACGCTCAGCA
>JAICMT010000421.1 GCA_025929125.1 Acidobacteriaceae bacterium
ATCACGTGATCCCACGATCGCGCGGAGGCCTTTCAACCTGGGAAAATCTGGTGGCGTGCTGTCATGATTGCAATCGGCGAAAGGGTAATCAGCTGCTGAGTGAGCTGACGGACATGAAGCTGCAGCGCGAGCCGCGCTCCTTCAGCCTGCATACCTCGCGTCACATCATGCGGATGATCGGCTCAGCGGACCCAAGCTGGCGCCGCTATCTGTACTTCGAATCGGAACCCGCGGCCTGAACGCCGTGCGCAATAGGGTCAGGCACTCCGAGTGCGATGGTTGGGGTGTTGCTAACTGCTAATGCGAGGGAGCCGGGGGATTCTGGTTCGGCGTCGCAGTCTTATCCGTGATGTCTTCGCCGTCGAAGATGATGCGGCTGGTGGACCGGAACTGCTTGTAATCCGTGTACCGGATTGTCATCCGGACATGGATGTCGTCCGACATCGAGTCTTTGGTCGCAGGGATGTGGAAGTTGGCTTCGGCCTTGGTGTAGGTCGGAAACCAGTATTTGCCGTCCACCTGCTCGTAGTAGGTAGTAAAGGGCGGAGACATGTTCTCGTGTCCGCGGCGGAAGTCGTCCGGAATGATTTTGCCGTCGATGAGCACAATCTGAAAGTCCTGCTGATCCACCCAGACTTTGCCTTTGAAATTGCGATGCTTGGGGTCGGCGTTCTTCGGATCGGCGGAGAAGACGTAAGTGTCCAGCTCGTCCACCTTCTGCCGACCTAAGTACTTGATGTCGAAATCCGGCAGATCCTTTTGCGTGAGCACGAACGGGAAACCGTGCTCGAAGTCGTCGAGATCCTGCTGCTGCAGCATGATGCGCTCCAGCGTATTCTGCGGTGCGAAGACCACGTGCTCGTCGCGCTTCCCCTGCGAATTGAAGGTCACGTCGGTGACCTGCTGATATTCGCCGTCCACCTTGTTGGTATCGTTGTCCAGCGTGTCCACGCGTACCGCCTGACGAAACACGTAGTTTTCGCGAGCTTTGGCGAATTCGGTTTCGCGCGCGGCAAAACGCTGAATGATCTGCTCCGGGGTCAGCCCTGCGGGAGGCGCAGGGTCCAGCGGACCGAAGCCCTTCTGGGCGCCAGCCATAAGGGGGAGCGCCAAAAGCAGGGCACACACCGGGATTCGCGCGAGAAGGCTCACAGGCACCAGTTTAGACGTACAGGCATCCCGGTTGGTGACCTCGATCGACTTAGTGAGATTTCTTGTGGCGAACGGCCTTGATCAGTTGCGGCAGGAATTCGTCGATCTGGTTGGTCGCAGCTGTGGTGAGAAGATTGGTGCCGTATGCGGTTATGGAGGGCCGAAACCCCCGATCCGTATCCGGATAGTACGTATTCACCAGGGCATTGGAGGATGCGACGCCGAAAAGCTTGGCGTAGTTCACGCCCGTCCCCCCGCTATCCTTCCGGGTGATGACAACGCGAGTCGCTGCATAGAGTGCGCGGTGCCCGATCGAGTGCGTAGGACCCATCACGTAATAGTGCGGGTCCTCCCGGAAGACTGTCGCCCATAAGCCATAGCTGAAGAAGCTCTCTGAACTTGCTTTAAGCTTCGCCGCGCCGAGGCGCTCGCCAAAACCGGCGCGATCGGAGCCGTAGTGTGGACGCGAGTTGTTCAGGTGACTCCACCCGGCGCTGATGAACGCGGAACCGAAGGACATTACGCTGATGGAACTGCGCAGCGAGAGCTCGAACTTCTGGCCGCCGGTAAGTGGCTGTGGTCCTACGTCCGGCGGAACAATGCGATGTATATAAGGATGGCGCCCGGGATAGATGGGAGAGACGGGCGAGGTCGCGACCGGGGAGTCGGAAGACGCTGATGCGGCAGAGGAAGAGGAGGCCGGTTGTGAGTTTTCCATCTGCACGGCTGCCTGCATGACCGCGCCGGGGCTGTCCGGCAGCTCCGAAAGCTGTGCGTGCGCGCCGAGCGCCATTCCCAGTGCAGCTAATAGAGCGAGCGAGTTGGATAGCATGCGCAAAGTATCTTATTTGACGACCTTTACGCCAGCGTGAGTTGCCCGAAAGATGCATTTAGGCGGAGGCGTTGTGGCGGGTTTAGACTGGCGCGATGAAATGCGTTGGGCTTTGCGTAGCCTCTGCCGTACTCGTTGTTTCATCGGGATGGATTGAGATTGGCGCGGCTTCGGCGCAACAGACAGCGACAGCCCGGCGGCCCATGACCTTCGCCGACCTGATGGCATTGAAGCGCGTGAGTGATCCACAGATCTCCCCGAGCGGGCGATGGGTCATGTTTTCGGTGACGGACGTATCGCTCGAAAAGAACACCAAGACCAGTCACCTATGGGTGGTGCCGCTTGCGACCGGCGGGCAGAGCTCGACGGGGGCGCAGCGGAGCCAGGGCGCAGAGAGGCAGATCACCTTCGGCGACGGAGAAAGCAACGGCCGCTTCTCGCCCGACGGCAAGTCGGTTTCGATGACGGTCGGCGAGCACATTTACGTTGCGTCTTGGGATGAGGCAGCCGGCAAGCTCGGCGAGCGTAG
>JAICMT010000003.1 GCA_025929125.1 Acidobacteriaceae bacterium
CGATGCGGGCGCGGGTGCGCTGGCGGCAGCGAAGTAGCCGGTTTAAATCCGGGCAGTGGGGAAGAACCTGCTGCCCGGATACAGTTGGGTAGTTGAGCTTAGTCCTGCACTCTTTTCGGTGGGACGCGCCCTCTTCTACACTAGAGAGTGACCGCGCGTGAGCGGAAACCAATCGAGCATCAGTCGAAGAAAGAACTCATGAAAATTGTTCTCGCAGAAAAGGTGTCGCCGGCAACGCTGGCGGTATTGCAGCAGGAGTCTGGATGGAACTGCGTGACCGCAGACCAGATTGCGAAGCTTGGCCCGGGAGGTCTGGAGACGGAGCTTGCGGACGCGGATGCACTGGTAGTGCGGTCTGCTGTGCAGGTGGACGCGAAGCTGCTGGAATCGGCCCCGAACTTGCGCGTGATTGGCCGCGCCGGAGTGGGCGTGGACAATATCGATACCGAAGCTGCGACGCATCGCGGAATTGTGGTGATGAACACGCCGGGCGCGAATGCGGTGGCGGTGGCGGAGCTGACGCTCGGGCTGATGATTGCAATGGCGCGTGGCGTTGCGCGCGCCAATTCAACCATGCACGCGGCGAAGTGGGAGAAGAAATCGCTGCAGGGGTTGGAGCTGCGCGGCAAGACCCTGGGAATCGTCGGGCTCGGTCGCGTCGGGCTTGAGGTGGCGCGTCGCGCACGCAGCTTCGGGATGGAGCTGATCGGCTATGACCCATTTATCGCGCCGGTGATCGCACGCGAGAATGAGGTGACCTTGGTTCCGCTGGATGAGCTATTCAAGCAGTCGGACTACCTGACGCTGCATGTTGGGTTGACCTCGCAGACGGAGGGCATGATCAACGCGACCTCGATCAAGATCATGAAGCCGGGGGTGCGCATCGTGAACTGCGCGCGCGGCGAGCTGATTGTGGATGAGGCGCTGGCGGAGGCGGTGCGCTCCGGCCATGTGGCCGGCGCGGCGCTGGATGTGTTCCGGCAGGAGCCGTTGAAGCAGTCGCCCTATTTCGAGTTGGAGAACGTCCTGCTCTCGCCGCATATCGGCGGGTCCACCAACGAGGCACAGGAGGCGATCGGGATTCAGCTGGCGATGCAGGTGCGTGATTACCTGAAGCTGGGTGTAGCGCAGAATGCCGTAAACCTGCCGTCGCTCTCGCATGAGGAGTACATGGAGACAGCGCCGTTTATCGATATGGCGCAGCGGTTGGGGACGTTTCTCTCGCACTCGCTTACAGGGAATCTGGAGAGTATCCAGATCACGTACGCAGGCCGGATCAGCCAGCGCAAGACCGAGCTGATTCGCAATGCCGCCATCACGGGGGTGCTGTACCACACCGAAGTGGTGAACCGGATCAACGCGGCGGCCATTGCGCAGGAGCGCGGGATTCGGATTCAGGAGGAGAAGAAGGAGTTTACGACGGGCGGAAGCGGCAGCACGCTGAAGATCCGGCTGCACTCGTCGGAGGGGGATGCGAGCGCGACGGGAACGGTGCTGCACGGGACCTCGCCGCGACTGCTGACCTATGACGGAATCGACATCGAAGCGCCGCTGAACGGCACGCTGGTTGCGATTCACAATAAGGATGTGCCGGGTGTGATTGGGCGTATTGGGACCATTCTCGGCGAGCAGAAGTTGAATATCGCCAACTTTGCGCTCGGCCGCTCGACCCGCTCGCCCAAGGTGCCGCAGGGCGAGGCTCTGGCGGTGGTGCAGGTTGACGTGGCGAATGCGGCCGAAGCACAGCCTGCGCTTGAGGCGCTGCGCAAGGTGGATGCAATCCAAAGCGTTCGCCTGGTGGAACTGAGCCAGATCTGAAGACGGGACAGACCTATGCCGCTGCACGAATACGAATGCAAACAATGCGGGCGGCGCACGGAGAAGATTCAGAAGTTCTCCGATGCGCCGCTGGCTGAGTGTCCCCACTGCGGAGGCCCGCTGGAGCAGTTGCTGCACGCGCCTGCGGTTTCGTTCAAAGGCGGCGGTTGGTACGCCGACCTGTACAGCAGCTCGAAGCGGTCTGGCGCTGGTGACAACAAGGCGGCAGCGGACACCAAGAGCGATGCCGCTGCTGCCAAGAGTAGTGGCGACAGTGCTTCGGGGGCGGCCGCAACGCCCGCAAGTACCGCGGCCCCGAGCGCTGCGCCGGCAGCTCCAGCTCCCGCGTCATCAGGCTCCGATAAGAAGTAGCTACGGGTGCGGTGTCAGCTCTTCTTGGCCGGCACCTTCTTGCCTTCGCGGCGCGCCTCTGAGAGGCCAATGGCGATGGCCTGCTTCGGATTGGTGACCTTCTTGCCGCTGCGGCCGCTGCGCAGCTTGCCTTTTTTCATTGCGTGCATCTCGCGCTCAACATCCTTGCCGGCGCTGGGGCTGTACTTGCGGCCGGAGCTCTTGCTGGATGTTTTTTTCGAGGCAGACTTCTTCTTTGAGGTGGACTTGTGTGACGTGCTCTTCTTCGCAGGAGTTTTGCGACTTGCGCTCTTGCGCGAGGATGAGGACTTCTTCGAAGCAGACTTGCTGCCGGAAGATTTCTTGCTCGAGGATTTCTTTGCTGCCTTTTTGGTTGCCATGGTTTGCCTCCACATATTTGGAGGCAGAGACAAGCGGCCTAGTTGCACACGCAAGGGTGCGATTTGTATTGAAGGGTCGATCGCAGAGCGCGTAGAGAGAGGGCGTGAGTGTCCTTGCGCTCAAGCCCCGTTTGCGGCGAGTGCGTCCAGTTTCTTTGAGACCAGCTCGTTCAGTAGCGCCGGATTGGCCTGTCCCTTGGAGAGGCGCATCACGTTGCCGACAAAGAAGGCAGCGACGGTCTTCTTGCCGGCTACGTACTGCGCGACCTGCTTGGGATTGGCGGCGATTACTTCATCGATCATGGCTTCGATCGCGCCGGCGTCGGAGATTTGTCTGGGCTTGTCGCGCTCGTAGACTTCGGCGAAGTCTTTGCCCTCGGCAAAGCAGCTGTCGAGGAGCTGCTTGAGCATCTTGCTGGAGAGCTCGCCCGATTCGGCCAGGTCGGCCGCGACCGCAATCCCGGAGAGCGAGACGGGCGACTGCTCCAGCTCGAGATTCGCGGCCTTGAGCCGGCCGGTGAGCTCGCTGGTGATCAGCGAGACGACGCGTTTCGGGCTTTTGGCTGCACGCGCGGCTTTTTCGAAGCTGTCGGCGAAGGAGCGGCTGGCGGTAAGCGTCATAGCATCCTGACGGCTGATGTCGTACTCGGCGATCATACGGGCGCGTCGCGCTTCGGGCAGCTCCGGCAGATCCGTGAGGATGCGACTCTGCCACTCACTGCCGACGACCAGAGGGGGCAGGTCAGGCTCCGGGAAGTAGCGGTAGTCGTGCGCCTGCTCCTTGGAGCGCATGGAGTAGGTGCGGCCCTCGGCATTATTCCAGAGACGCGATTCCTGAACCACGCGGCCGCCCGATTCAAGAACTTCGATCTGACGCTCGATCTCATATTCAAGGGCGGCGCGGATGTAGCGGAAACTGTTTACGTTCTTGACCTCCGCTTTCGTGCCAAAAACGGCTGCGCCCTTGAGCATCACGCTCACGTTGGCATCGCAGCGGAGGCTACCCTCTTCCATGTTGCAATCGCTGACTCCGGTGTACAGCAGGATCTCTTTGAGCCGGGTGAGGTACTCGAAAGCCTCGTCCGGAGTGCGGAGGTCTGGCTCGCTGACAATCTCGATCAGGGGCGTGCCGCAGCGATTGAGGTCGATATAGGTGCGGGAGACGGAGTCGGCGAAGCCATCATGCAGACTCTTGCCTGCGTCTTCTTCCATGTGCAGGCGAGTTATACCGATGCGTTTGGTTTCGCCGAGAGCGTCGGGCACGTCGATCCAGCCTTGCTCGGCCAACGGCAGGTCAAATTGGGAAATCTGGTAGCCCTTGGGGAGGTCGGGGTAGAAGTAGTTCTTGCGGGAGAAGACGCTGGTCTCGCGAATCTCGCAGTTGATCGCCTTCGCGGCGAGCACTGCGAGCTCGACTGCGTGGCGGTTGAGGACCGGCAGAGCGCCCGGGAGGCCGAGGCAGACAGGGCAGACGTGCGAATTCGGCTCGCCGCCATAGCGATTGATGCAGCCGCAGAAGGCCTTTGTCTCCGTGAGCAGCTGAACGTGGACCTCAAGCCCGATTACAGGCTGATATTTGGCGAGGATTTCGGGCGCAAGTGCCGTCATTGTCGACATATTCACTTCGATTCTAGCAACTTCGAGGCAGCCTCCTGGCTGCGGTTTGAGCATCAGAGAAGCAATGCGCACAAGCTTTCGCCGCAGGTCGCCCGAGCCGCAGCCCAAACAGGGGCAGCAGAAGCATTTAGAACGGCCCAGCGCTCAGGAGATCTACGAGCAGGTTCAAAACAATGCCCGGCAGGAGCTCGGACGCTCCAGCCTGTCCCTGGCGATCTCCGGATTTGCCGGTGGAATCTTCATGGGTCTGTCGGCGCTCGGGAATGCGATTGCGGTTGCGATGCTTACACCCGCAGGCGCAAGCCCGAGCAATAATGCCTTATTTATCGGCAAAATGTTCTACCCACTTGGCTTCATCGTCGTGATCCTTGGACGTTCACAACTTTTTACGGAGAACACACTGTACCCCGTCGCGCTGGTTCTTGCAGAGAAGAACCATTTCTGGAACACGATGCGTTTGTGGGGTGTCGTGCTGCCGTTCAATGTCCTGGGAGCGCTGGCATTCGCTGCGCTAGCTACGCTGACACACGCGCTGCCTGGACCGCCCTTGCAGGCGTTGGCGCATCTCGGAGTGGAAGCGGCCGGGCATCCTGCATCGACGATCTTCTGGTCGGGCGTGATGGGCGGCTGGATCATCGCTACCGTCGCATGGCTGGTTTCGGGGTCGCACTCCATCAGCGGCTCGGTGATGATCATCTGGATGTTGGCCTTCGTCGTGGGCCTCGGCAACTTCGCGCACAGCATCGCAACGGCCGGAGAGGTCTTCGCGCCGATCCTTATTGGGACGGCGCCCTGGAGCACGTTCCCGCACTGGTTTGTCCCAGCAGTGCTGGGAAACATCTGTGGCGGCGTCGGAATGGTGACCTTGCTCGAGTACGGTCAGGTCGTCGTCGGTGGGGACGCTGAAGCCGAAGCGATTCCAGCGCCTGACAAACCCGAACAAAAAAGAGAAGAGAAAAGCGAATCGGTGGCGGCGTAGCCCACTGGCTTCGTCAGCATGAGACCCGACTGTTCCGCCCATCTTTGAAACGTTCTTGCTTGCGGAACACCGCTCCCGCATCCACTAGAATCAAGGTTAGCAATGATTCTCCCCTTTGTCCGCGAACTGCTGGCGGACCTAGAGAACTCCGTTCCGTTTGAGAGTGTACGGCGCCATCTGAGCGCCGGCAGCGGGCGAAGACGTGTCTCCGGGCTGACCTTTACGGCGCGGGCACTGTACCTCCCGTACTTTGTGCGCGCGGCGAACGCGCCCTGCCTGCTGCTGACGGCAGATAACAAGTCGGCCGAGGCGCTGCATGCGGCGGTTACATCAGCATGCGAGTTGACGGGCGCGATCAGCTCGAGCTCAGTGCTGCGGATTCCAGCGCACGACATTCTGCCGTTCGAGAACCTTTCTCCGCATGCCGAGGTGCAGGAGATGCGGGCGACCGCGCTGTGGAAGGTTGCGACGGGAACGGCCCGGCTGGTGATTGCGCCTGTGGAGTCGGCGTGCATGCGACTGTTTCCGCGCGAGCACTATGCGGGGCTTGGATTGCAGATCCGACGCGGCGAGGAATACCTGCCGGAGATGCTGGTGGAACACCTGCTCTCGGTGGGGTACACCAAGGTAGACGTGGTGGAGATGCACGGGCAGGTGACGCTGCGCGGCGGGATTCTGGATGTCTATTCGCCCGAAATGGAGTGGCCGGTCCGCATCGATTTTTTTGGCGACGAGGTGGAGTCGATCCGCCGCTTCGATCCGGATACGCAGCGATCCAACTCGATGCTGGATGAGACGCTGCTGCTGCCGCTGGCCGAGATTCCGGTGACGGAGCGGATTCTGGAGGCGATCAATGCACGGCTGACGCGCGCGGGCTTGGCGGGGGCACAACTGGAGGGTGGGGAAGAGCCTGCAGAGCTGCAGACGCATGTCGCGACTCGATCCGGAGAGGCGACGGTCTTCCCAGGGTGGGAGTTCTTTGCTCCGGCCGCCGCGCAGGCAAAAACAACGCTGCTGGATCTGATGGGAGCATCCACACGGGTGTTTGTGGAAGAGCCTGCGATGGTGATGAACCAGGGCGAGCGCTGGTGGAACAAGGTGGAGCAGCGGCACGACCGGTCGGGAATCGGATCGCTGGTGCGGCCGGCAGATATTTACCTATCGCCGTGGGAGTTGGAGGACCGATTCCGCCGGTTTACGGGAATCGAGCTGGACCAGCTCGGTGCGGTCGACGTGCTGGACCAGGACCGAAGCGATCTTTCCGAGGTGGAGTTCGCGACCCGGCCGACGCAGCGGTTTCATGGCTCGATACCGGCCATGGTTGATCATCTGAAGTCGCTGATCGACCAGAATGCACGCGTGCTGCTAACAGCACCGAACCAAGGCGAGGTGGAGCGTCTTGCGGGGCTGCTGCAGGAGTACCAGGTGCCGTATCGGCTCGGCTCAAGGACGCAGGCGCCCGGGAGTTCCACGGTGTACTCGGAGACGAGTTACCTGGCCGGCGATCTGCGGACGCCCGTCATTGTTCGCGCGGCGATGGCGAACGGCGTTCAGGTGCTGGACCTGCGCGATTCCGATGGCCGGTCAACGGCGCGGCAGGTGGTCGTCTTTGGAGCCAACGATCTGAATGATGAGGCCGACGTGCAAGCGCGGCCGGTGCAGCGCAGAAAGTCGAATACGGCAGCGTTTGTGTCGGATTTCCGCGACCTGACGGTGGGCGATTACGTGGTCCATGTGGAGCATGGCATCGCGCGGTACTGCGGGCTGCGGGTGATCGAGGAGCCGAACCAGCCTCCGCTGGAGCTGATGATTTTGGAGTTCGCCGATGAGGCGAAGCTGTACGTGCCGCTGACGCGGCTGGATCTGATTCAGAAGTATCGCTCGACGGATACCGGCCCGGCGCCCCAACTGAACAAACTAGGCACCCAGGGATGGCAGAAGACCAAGGCGCGTGTGAAGAAGGCCATGGCCGACATGAGCGCAGAGCTGCTGAAGCTGTATGCGCAGCGCAAGGCCGCCGTGGGCACCGCGTTCTCACCCGATACGAATATGCTGCGGGAGTTCGAAGACGCCTTCGACTTCAATGAAACCGAGGACCAGCTGACCGCGATTGCGGATATCAAGCGGGACATGGAATCGGTGCAGCCCATGGACCGGCTGCTGTGCGGGGATGTCGGTTATGGCAAGACGGAAGTGGCGATGCGCGCCGCGTTCAAGGCAGTGCAGGACGGCAAGCAGGTAGCGGTGCTGACGCCAACGACGGTGCTTGCGTTCCAGCACTATGAAAGCTTTAAACGCAGGTTCGCGAACTTTCCGGTGACAGTGGAGATGATCTCCCGGTTTCGTACGGCGAAGGAGCAAAAGGAGATTCTGGAGAAGGCGGCTGCGGGTAAGGTCGATATTCTGATCGGGACACACCGCGTGCTCTCGAAGGACCTGAAGTTCCAGGATCTGGGGCTGCTGATCGTGGATGAAGAGCAGCGGTTTGGAGTACGGCACAAGGAGCGGCTGAAACAGATGCGCGCTCAGATCGACGTGCTCTCCATGTCGGCTACGCCGATTCCGCGCACGCTGCATATGTCGCTGGTGGGGCTCCGGGATATGTCGGTGATCGAAACGCCGCCGAAGGACCGGATGGCGATCCAGACCACGGTAGCGAAGTTTGATGAGAAGCTGGTGCGGACGGCGGTGGAGATGGAGCTTGACCGTGGCGGCCAGGTGTACTTCGTCCACAACCGGGTGGAGACCATCTACGACCTTGCGGGCAAGATCCGCGAATTGGTTCCGCAGGCGCGAATCGTGGTGGGGCATGGACAACTGCCGGAGGCGGAGCTGGAGCGGACGATGCTCGCCTTTATGAATCATGAGTACGACGTATTGGTAGCAACTTCAATTATCGAGAATGGGCTGGATATACCGCTGGCGAACACGATCATCATTAATCGCGCGGATCGGCATGGGTTGAGTGAGCTGTACCAATTGCGCGGGCGGGTGGGGCGCTCCAACCGCCGGGCGTATGCCTATCTGCTGATTCCCCCGGATACGGAGCTGACGGAGATCGCGCGTCGCCGGCTGGCCGCCCTCAAGGAGTTTTCCGATCTGGGAGCCGGGTTCAAGATTGCTGCGCTGGATCTGGAGTTGCGCGGGGCAGGCAACATGCTCGGGGGCGAACAGTCCGGGCACATTGAGGCTATTGGGTTTGAGCTGTACACCTCCATGCTCGAGGAGGCTGTGCGCAAGATGAAAGGCGAAACGGAGAGGCCTGCGCATGCGGGGACCGCGATCAATCTGGGGATCTCGGTACGCATCGACGCGAGCTATATCCCCGAGGAGAACCAGCGGCTACGAATGTATAAGCGGATCGCAGGGGCGGAGAACGACGCAGCCCTGAACGATGTCCTGTCGGAGCTGAAGGACCGCTATGGAGAGCCACCGGAGTCCGTGCAGAACCTGCTGGCCGCGGGGGAACTGCGCCTGATGTGTGAGCAGTTGGGGATTTCGCAGCTCGATCGCAAGCGCACGCAGATTGAACTGCCAAATCCGAACGGAAACAAGAAGCAGCCGCTCAAGCAATTCGTGGAGATGCTGCATATTCGGTTCGGCGCGGATGCTGCGGATTCGACTCAGCAGCCGGAGATGGGGAACGGACCCGTGGATCCGGCGACGATGATGCGGCTGGTTGCCCGGAATTCGAAACGGGGCGCCCAGTTTACTCCGCAAGGCGTGCTGCGCTGGCCGCTGACTTCGGCGCGAGCCGCAGATGTGCTTTCGGAGACGAGGGCTCTCCTGGAGTCCTTGGCCGCGAAGAGCGCAGCCTAGCGGTGGCGGAATGCGTGGCGGATGTGGCTGGCGTCGCGGGTGCGGGATGGCGGCGCCGGGGCAAAGCCGTCGTCGACATTTGCACCCTGCGGATACAGGACAACGAAGCGTCCGGCTCCCTCGCCGCTGGAGGCGGTGGGCAAGCCCGACTCAGCCAACATCAGGTGGAGCATCCGCCGTTCGCGTGCGTTCATTGCAGGGAAGGCGTATGGCTCGCCACTGGCGCGGACATGCTGGATGGCCGCTGTGGCCGAGTCTCGCAGCCGACGATCCCGGTTTGCACGAAAGCGGTCGGCGTCAAAGGTGACCTGGTCCTGCGACTCGGGATCGAGGCGAAGTATCTTGATCGAGAGGTGTTCCAGCGCATTCAGCAGCTCGCCATTCTGCCCGGTCAACAGGGGAGTATCGGGGCCAGAGAACTCAACGTGCAACGTGCGCGGGCCGCTCTCGGAGGAAGATTGCTCGCCGACGACTGAGTTGCCGTTGGCTTGTAGACCTTTCGCGCTCCGCAAGGAGACGCGGAACTTGACTCGCAGCCCGGTGCTCGACAATACGCTCTGCAGAAACTGTCCAATTGTCTGTGCTGCCTGAGCCACATCTTGCATAGAGGATTTCACCTACCGAACAAAAGGGTACAACATTTCCGACAGAAGAAAAACGCAGGCCTGGAACCCGAAGGCATGGGCATTCGCACCTACCTGCCTCGAGAAGCTTGAGCTGTCCCTACTCGCCGCTATGCTCTTCGCGAGCCCCGGGCTCCGGGAAATCGGAGTCGTTGTCCTTGAGGATTTCATCCTGGTCGCGATGCCCGAGCTGGCCATGCAACGAGGTCTGGCCGTCTTGGGGGCGGCGGGCAGCTTCAGGGCTGCTGTCTTCTACGGCGCCTTTGTGGGCCGCTTCATCAGGCTGGGGCATCAGGGGCTCTCCTTCGCACGTCAGCGGTTGGATGAGGGCTGGCGTATCCGCTGTTGCCCAGCAAAGGTGCAGTAAGGAGCAGGGCGAGGGTTAGCTCAGGTTTTCCATGAGCTTATTGACGGTGCGGTTCATATCCTTATCGGAACGGCGGTGCTCGTCGATCTTCGCGATGGAGTGCATCACGGTGGTGTGGTGCTTGCCGCCGAACTGGCGTCCGATTTCAGGCAGCGACGCCTCGGTGAGTTGCTTGGCCAGGTACATGGCGATTTGCCGAGGCACGACGATCTGGCGTGAATTGTTCTTTTGTTTTAGTTCCGCCACCCTCATTCCGAACTGCTCGGCCACAGCGCGCTGAATGGCTTCGATGGTGATCTTGCGCACCTGGGTATCGATGAACTGCTTGAGGCACTGCTGTGCCACGGCGAGCGTGATTTCGACCCCATGCATGCTGCACCAGGCGATCAGCCGGACCAGCGCGCCCTCGAGTTCGCGGACATTTGTGCGCACGTTGCTGGCGATAAACAGCGCGACGTCGGTGGGAAGCTGCGTCTGTTCCGACTCGGCTTTCTTCTGAAGGATCGCCACCTTGGTCTCCAGATCGGGCGGCTGGATATCCGCGATCAGCCCCCATTCAAAGCGGGAGCGCAGGCGATCTTCGAAATCCGGCAGTTCCTTGGGAGGGCGATCGGAGGCGATGACGATCTGCTTCATGCTCTCGTGGAGCGTATTGAAAGTATGAAAGAACTCTTCCTGGGTCCGTTCCTTACCAGCCAGAAATTGGATGTCATCGATCAGAAGCACATCCACGTTTCGGAACTTGTCGCGGAAGCTGGTCATCTTCTGGTATCGAACGCAGTCCACCATCTCATTCATGAACTTTTCGCCTGAGACATAGCAAATGGCGGCTTGGTTCTGGCGGCGCTTCACATCGTGTCCAATGGCGTGCATGAGGTGGGTCTTGCCCATGCCGACACCGCCGTAGAGAAAGAGCGGGTTGTAGGCCTTGGAAGGGCGTTCTGCGACGGCCTGTGCGGCAGCAGTCGCAAACTGGTTTCCACTCCCTATGACGAATGCGTCGAACTGATACCGTGCGTTCAATTGAGAGGCGGTATTCCAGTCGAAGCGTGACTGCTCGGGCTGTGGCGTGGGCAGCGTGGGTGTGCGCCGGACGGTAGATGCGTTGGAGGCGTGCGCAGGCATCGGCGCAAAACCGCCGTCTTCGCGCACGCGTGACGATACGGAGTCATGCTGGGGAGTTGTGAATACGACTCCTTCGATCTCGAGCCCCAGATTGTCGATGGCTTCCTGGATCAGGTCCGTGTACTTCTCACATACATCCTGGAACTCGGCCGAGGGAATACGGACATAGAGCGTCTTGCCTTGCAGATGGGAGAACCTTGTAGGCTTCAGCCACGTCTCGAATGACTGACGATTGATCTTCTTTTCGAGCGCTGCCAGAATCCGCACCCATGAATTCAGCACAGCGGTGGCCGTCGGAACGAATGACATGCTTTCAATTCCTTCTTGGGCTGGGGCCCAAGTTTTCTCTCTGTCAGAGGCGAACATTTTCGAAACCAATCAGCCCACTATCGACTGCAAAAAAGCAACAAAGACTCCGAACCGCCATACATGGCGGCTGGGCCGGAACGCTGTTTGCTAGAGATCTTCGCGCCGGATCGGAGCGAACCTGTGCGAAGAGAAACGACAACGAAACCAGATGCAAAAGTCGCCGTAACGGCGATTCACACTTGCTAAGCGGGTTTGATAGTAGCACGGATGCACGACGCGATTTCAAGTCATTCAGCCACAAAAATGTCCTTTGCACCATTCCTTGTGAAGGGCAGCAGACTGCGCAGTAACCGCTGCCATCTCAGCAGTTGGAGATACCATGCGGAACTCGCATGAATGGTCCCGCCGTATCCCGCTCTTGTGGAATGCGCTTGGGATTTCGACGCTGATTCGGGTATACTGAGAAACTGTTGCGACCAGCAAGAAATTGAGCAGGAGTCCACTGAAATGCCCAAGCGTACCTTTCAACCGAACCGGCGCCGCCGCGCAAAGACGCACGGATTTTTGTCCCGGATGAAGACCAAAGCCGGAGCCGCGGTGCTGAGCCGCCGGCGAGCCAAGGGCCGCCATAAGATCGCGGTCAGCGCAGGATATCGCGACTAGCGTTCCGGCCGGACATTCCGGCCGGAGCCTGGTCCTCTCGTCCCATGATTGCCGCCTCCAATCGACTGCGAAGGCACGGGGACTACCAGCAGGTCTATCAATCCAGCCGCAAGCGGTTTGGGAAGCAGATGAGCTACTTCTTCCTGCTACGACAGCCGCAAGACCCTTCTCCTGATCATCCAGGCAGCTACTCGATCACGGGCCCGCGTGTGGGGCTGACGGTGAGCCGTGCCATGGGTAAGGCGGTCCAGCGTAACCGCATCAAGCGGCGAGTGCGGGAGGCGGTTCGGCGGCACCTCAGTGAACTGAAGGCCCCAGTGGACGTTGTGTTGCATCCGGGACGCCGCACTACCGAGATTGATTTCTCTCTACTGGATCGGGATGTGGTGCAGGTGTTCCAGGCGATTCAGCAGGAGGCGGACCGGCAGCTGCGCGCAGCTGGCAGTGCGCGGGACCGAGGGATTGCGTGAAGAGCGCGGATCGAATTCGCTCCCGAGCAGCCAGCGCTCTCTTTTGGGCTTACAAAAGCTTCTTTTCTCCACTGCTTCATGCTGTCGCGCCGAGTAGTTGCCGGTATCTCCCCACATGCTCCGAATATGCTTGCACGGCATGGACCCGTTTTGGCGTTCTGCGTGGAAGCTGGCTGGCAGCACGTCGCGTAGCGCGGTGTCATCCGTGGGCAAAGGGAGGACTGGATCCAGTGCCGGATTCAGTGCCGCCGGAGTCTGCGGCTAAGCTTTCCTCGCATTAGCAATTACCATAGAAATGGGGCGAGGTGGTTCGTCGCATTCCATTCAGCCTAGAACAGGACGATCGATACTTTGGCAGAGATTAGCAACCCTAACCAGCAGGGCGGACAAGACGGCAGGTCGTTGATGGCGATCATGCTGGTCTTCATGGCCATTCTCTTCGGCGTTCAGTACTACCACACGAAAGTAAGTCCGCCTCCGCCGCCGTCCAAGTCGGCGGCCTCCCAGAGTTCTGCCTCCCAGAGTTCGACGACCCAGCCACCACCTGCTCCGGCGGCCGCCGCGGCTGCGACAGCCCCAGCACCGGCAGTTCGGCCTCCCACGACGGCTCAGCCGGCTGTAGTTGCATCCTCCGAAGCGACGACAACGATCGAGAACAACTATTACCGAATCAAGTTTTCCAATCGGGGCGCGCAGGTTATCAGCTGGATGCTGAAGGGGCCGCAGTTTACCGACAACCAGGGAAAGCCACTGGAACTGGTGAATACGCAGGCGGCCAAGCTGCTGGGATATCCGATGTCGCTCTACAGCTACGACGGCGTAAGCCTGCCTATCTCATCGATACGGCGGGATAACAAGACAGTGACGGCAACTCTGGCGGGCAATGTACCGACTGGGGTGAGGGGGCGCTCAGTCTCGATCAATGGCGTGAGCGATAGCAGCTTCGATGGGACGTACGTGGTCAGCCAGACTGCCGCAAACACCCTTACCTATTCGCAGGATTACGGTGACAACGCTGCCAGTAGCGGCGGCACGCTCGCAACCGTAAATGGCCAAACCGCTGAAGCGCTCAACCATGCGCTGTTTGTGCCGTCGGAATCTGGGGACCTCACTGCTCCGGCTTCGCTGAGCTTCAAGTACTCCATGGGCGACCTGCAGGCGACGAAGACATTTTCGTTCGATCCGGATACTTATGTGATCCATGCCGAGGTCGTGGTGACACGGGATGGTCAACCAATTCGCGCGCTGCTGAGCTGGCCGGGAGGATTTGGCGATCAGAACGAGGATTACAGCGGCAGAGGCTATTCGAATTCCCAGATCAACACCTACAGGAACGGAAGCGACGATCACCGGGCGCCTAAGAAGGTCTCCGGCGGGGAAACGCTGAATGGCCCATTCGATTGGGCAGGTACGAGCGATGCCTTTTTCGCGGCGGTCTTCCTTCCCGACTCACCGGCTACTGCCACTCTAGCTACGTTGCACAACCAGATCGACGTCTCCAAGGAGATTAAGCGCGTCGGCTTCGGGTCGGGTTCAGCTCCGACAAAGACCGTGCTGCAGCCGATTCTGGGTGCGGCGATGGGCGATGTGAACGGTGTCAGCCGAATGCAAGTCTTCGTCGGTCCAAAAGCTATCAGTCTCCTGAAGCAGATTCATGCTGCCGATCCAAAGGTCACTCTGGAGCCGATGCTGGAGTTCGGCTTCTGGGGGTTCATCGGGAAGTACCTCTTTATTGCGCTGCAATTCATCCACAAGTTTGTGGCGAATGTTCCCGGCTCATGGGGATGGGCAATCGTGCTTCTAACGGTGCTCATCAACGTTCTTATTCTGCCGGCGCGTATCAAGAGTATGCAAAGCGCGCTGAAGATGCAGCGGATTCAGCCCCAGATGGATGCCATCAAGGAGAAGTACAAGAAGTTCAAGGTCACCGATCCGAAGCGCAACGAGATGAACGCCGAGATCATGGAGCTGCAGAAAAAACATGGGGTAAACATGTTTGGCGGCTGCATTCCGACGCTCGTCACTCTTCCGCTGCTTTATGCGTTCTACAGTATGCTTCCAGCCGTTGTGGAGCTTCGCCATGCTCCGTGGCTCTGGCTGCCGGATCTGCAGGCACCGGACCCCTGGCATATCCTTCCAATCCTTACGATCATCTTCCAGTTCCTGTCGCAGTACTACACGCCGTCACCCGGCGTTGATCCGCAACAGCAGAAGATGATGGCTTACATGATGCCGGCCATCTTTGGATATTTCACATGGAATTATTCTTCCGGTCTCGCTCTTTATTGGATTGTGGGTCTGCTGATCGGTGTTGGGCAGCAGATGATCATGAATCGCACCTCGTTGGGACGTGAGATGCGCGAGATTGCGTTGAAGCGGGCGGCACGCAAGAAGTGAGGGATCACGGGGCCCTGCGATTTGCATCCAACAGCAGGAATATACCTAGCGAGTAAGTGAGGACTCCGGTTCGATGGCGCCAAAGAAGATTCGTAAGGCGGTATTTCCCGCAGCAGGTCTGGGAACGCGATTTCTACCAGCAACCAAAGCTATTCCCAAGGAGATGCTGTGCCTGGTAGACAAGCCACTGATCCAATATGGAGTGGAAGAGGCGGTCGCTGCGGGCTGCACGGAGATCATCATTGTGACCGGCCGCGACAAAGCGGCTATGGAAGACCACTTCGACTCCAGCCCGGAGCTGGAGTATGCGCTGGCAGCGAAGGGCAAGCAGAAGCTGCTTGACTCGGTACACGCTGTATCAAAGCTTGCCAAGATTATTTATACGCGCCAAGCCGAGCCGCTCGGGTTGGGACATGCCGTGCTCATGGCGAAAGAAATCGTGGGCGATGAGCCGTTTTGCGTGTTGCTGCCCGATGACATCGTGGATGCCGCTGTGCCCTGCATGAAGCAGATGGTCGAAGCCTTCGAGCAGACCGGAAGCAGCATCCTGGCTTCGGAGGTGATCGAGGGACCGGCCATTTCGGCTTATGGCGTTCTCGACTGTGCGCCGGATCCCAGAGATCCCCGACTGCTCGACGTCAAGGGCATGGTGGAAAAGCCGAAGCTCGAGGACGCTCCCTCGAACAATGCCATCATTGGGCGCTACATTCTGACGCCGAAGATCTTCGAGATGATCGAGCAGTTGACTCCGGGGGCTGGCGGGGAACTCCAACTGACCGATGCCATCAAGGCGCTGCTGCAGCACGAGAAGGTCTATGGATTCCACTACGAAGGAAAGCGGCACGACGCGGGCGACAAGCTTGGCTTCCTGAAGGCTACCGTCTCCTTGGCCCTGAAACGGCAGGATCTTGGTCCAGAGTTCCGTGAGTGGTTGAAGAGCTTCCCCATTCAATGAACGGGTGTTCGTCCATATCTGTGGACGCCTGACGCAGGATTTTCCTATGATATGAGACTCGGGCGAAGCAACGTGCTCTCACCTGAAAGGACCTGATGAATCTCCGGCGCCTGCTTCCAGCGGCATCTCTTCTGATAGGTTCGCTGAGCAGTTATTCGCAGGGCCCGCGGATTCGGATCGTCGCCGACCTCACCGAAGCGCCGCGAAAGCTGTATCACGCCGAGATCGATATTCCGGCGAAGCCCGGACCTTTGACGTTGATTACACCGGAGTGGATCCCAGGCGAACACCGTCCGAGTGGGCCGGTTGAGAACATCACCGGAGTAGTATTCACGGCCAACGGGCATACTCTGCCTTGGCGGCGCGATGCGGTGAATCTGTTTTCATACCATCTGACCATCCCAAACGGTGTCACCAGTGTCCATGCTCACCTGGACTGCATCGTGACCTCGCGCGCCAGCACGAAGCTGGCAGTGCTGGAGTGGGAGAAGCTGCTGTTATACCCGGCAAACGTGCCGGTGCGGGACATTCCGGTGGAACCTTCGGTTACGGTGCTGCCTGGGTGGGGTATTGGGACCGCATTGACGCCGGTATCGACTCCGCAAGTGCCACCGGCTACCACCGGTATCGACGAATCGGCACATGAGCCAATGCGAGGCAGCAAGACCACGCGATATGCTGCGACGACGGTCGAACAGCTCCAGGACTCTCCTGTGATCGCTGGACAATACTTCCATGAGTTTCCGCTGGCGCCCGAGATCAGCCCCAAGCACTTCATCGACGTGGTTTCGGATGAGGAGGATGATTCCAACCTGCGTCCTGAACTGCTGGCTGAGTTATCCAATCTTGTGCGCGAGGCGAGCGCAATTTACGGCTCGCATCATTACAACGTGTACCACTTCCTGCTGACTCTCTCGGACAGTGCGGGTGGCGAAGGTCTGGAACATGGCCAGTCCTCGGACAACGGAGTCGATGAGAAAGCGTTCTCCGATGCCGCGCATCAGTTGGGCGATGCTGACCTGCTGCCCCATGAATTTACCCATTCCTGGAACGGAAAGTACCGCAGACCTGCCCGGCTCTATCAGCCGGATTTCGCCACCCCACAGCAAGGAGATTTGCTGTGGGTATACGAGGGTATGACTCAGTACCTGGGAAACGTTCTTGCGGCGCGTTCCGGACTATTTTCGCAGGAGCAATATCGCGACCTTCTGGCGTTGAGTGCGGCCAATCTGGATGCGACGCGTGGCAGGGAGTGGCGCAGCACCGAAGACACGGCGATCTCTTCCAGCGTTCTACGAACCGTGAACCCTGCCTGGAGCAACTGGCGTCGCGGGCAGGACTATTACCAGGATGGTGAGCTGGTATGGCTTGACGCGGATACACTGATTCGAAAACTGACGAACGGGGCGAAGTCGCTGAATGATTTCACGCGCGTCTTCCTGGGCAAGGGAGGCAATACCGGCCCAATGATCGTCCCCTATGAGCTGCCGGAGATCGTTGCGGATCTAAATCAGATTGCCCCTTATGACTGGGCGAAGTTCTTCCATGACCGCATTGTGGGTGTCACTCCTCATGCCGACCTCGACGGAATCGAGCGCAGCGGCTACAAGCTGGTCTACAACGACAAGCCGAATAAGAGTGAAGCAGCTCTCGCATCCGGCAGCCGTCGCGGATCGACGGTCAATGCCTGGTACTCACTGGGCATTCGCGTCAGTTCCGATGGGACCGTTAGTGATGTCCGATGGGATGGACCCGCAGACAAAGCAAAGCTGTCCCCAGGGCAGAAAATTTTTGCTGTAAATGGCCTGGTCTATTCCAGTGGGGTTCTTCGGGACGCCATTCGGCACGCAAAGGGAAACAGCGAACCGATTCACCTGATTCTGCAATCGAACCAGTTCGTATCGCTCGCAGACATCGATCACCACGATGGAGAGCGTTACCCAGCACTGGTCAGAATTGACGGCGCCCCCGACATCCTGGATGAGATTACGAAGCCTGTGGCGGCTTCCGGACCCGCACAATAGGGAGTCGACCGCGATTCTCGTAAGATGGATGGAATGAAATATCTGATTGCACTTCTGGCCATCGCGGGAGCGGTCATTAGTTGGGAGGCCCTTCGTGTCCATCTGATGGATCCGGGGGCGGCTCCCCCCTGTGCTGTCTCGGAACACTGGGACTGCGGAGCCGTGAATCACAGCAAGTATGCTGTGTTTCCGCCGCTCACCCTGGATGATCTGGACGAAAATGGAGTGCCGAAGCCAGGGGGCCACCACATCCCAGTCGCGACGATCGGCATTGTGGGATACGTGGCGATCGGCATCGCTGCAGTCATGGGTCGCTTCTGGATTGTGCTGGAACTCAGTCAAATCGGGTTCTTCTGCGCGCTATTTCTCAGCTACATCGAGAAATACATCCTGCAGAAGTGGTGCATCTACTGCGTGTGGTCCCAGGTGACGGTGACTGTGATCCTGCTGCTCAGTATTGTTGCCGTGGTTCTGGAGAGGCAGCGCCGAAAGCGACCAATTCCAGAACCCGCAATGGTCCCATAGACTGAACCTATGTGGCCGAAGTTATTGCTGGAAATTCTTCCGCACCTTTCTCGACTTGTTCCGGCCGCGGACACGTATCTCAGTACGCGACGGAAGAGCGACGAGGCATTGCAGGCTGCACTTAGCTCACTCGGGGACGAGGTTCGTAGCGGATTTGCGGA
>JAICMT010000501.1 GCA_025929125.1 Acidobacteriaceae bacterium
AAACTATGGCGAATTCACTCGCGCAATCCACAAGCTGCGCCGGGTCCGCCTGCGCGGTGGAGCGCTTCGCTGGGGCATTTATCGCGACGCCACCGATCCGACGCACCTCAACGAAACCTTCATCATGGATTCCTGGATGAGCTATCTGCGTTCTCGGGAACGGATGACTGCAGCCGATGTGCGAACACGGCAGCAGGTTCTGGCACTGCATCAGGGGCCGGAGCCTCCGCGGACTACTTATCAGGTGTATGCGCGGGAGATCACCAATCCGACGCCCTCAAAGCTCTCCTGAGACCTTAGTACGGCCTGGCAGATTCGCGGGTTTCCCGCCCAACCAATGCAAGACGAACCCCGGACGGCCTACTACCTATCCGGGGTTTCCCTTGTTCGAGAGCTGCCTGGCCGCTGGACTGTCGAACTTGCACCCGGGCTGGAACGCTATTCGCTTCGGTCGGTGCCCAGGGCGAGATCGAGCAGGGCCTTCTCCTCCAGCTCATGCGCCTTTGCCGAACCGGTTGCCGGGCTCGAGCTGGAGCTGCGCTTAACGCTCAGCACTGCCCGGTCGCCTGCTATGCGGCGAAGGTGCGGCATCACGTGGAACAGTGCGCCCATGTTTGCCGGCTCTTCCTGCACCCAGACAATCTCCGCAGCCTCAGGATGTTGATCGAGGGCAGCCTGCATCTCCTGCTCCGGCCAGGGAAAGAGCTGTTCGAGGAAGATGATCCCCACCGAGGTGTCTTTGCGCTTCTCGCGCTCCACCCGCAGGTTATGGCCGATTTTGCCGGAGCACACCAGGAGCCGCCGCGGCGACTCGACCGAGTTATCCGGGATCACGTTTAGAAAGTGCGGTGCGCTGAAATCGGCGAGTTGAGAGGAGGCATCCGGGTGCCGCAACATACTCTTCGGGGTAAACACCACTAGGGGCTTGCGCCACGCCCGCAGCGCCTGTCGTCGGAGTAGATGAAAATACTGCGCTGCCGTGGAAGGCTGGCAGACCTGCATATTTTCTTTCGCAGAGAGGTGCAGGTAGCGCTCGATGCGGGCGCTTGAGTGTTCCGGGCCCTGGCCCTCATATCCATGCGGCAGCAGCATCACCAGCCCGGAGAGGAGTCCCCACTTGGCTTCGCCAGCCGCGACAAACTGGTCGATGATGATCTGCGCGCCATTTGCGAAATCGCCGAACTGCGCCTCCCACAGCACCAACGCCTCGGGGTAATCACGGGAGTAGCCGTACTCGAAGCCCAGCGCCGCAGCTTCGCTCAGCATGGAGTTATAAACCTCGAACGCGCCCTGCTTCTGCCCCACATGGGCAAGCGGAACGTACTTCGCTTCCGTTTCTGTGTCAATGAGCACTGAGTGCCGCTGGTTGAACGTGCCGCGTTCCGAGTCCTGTCCGCTCAGCCGCACCGGCGTACCCTCGCTCACGAGGGAGGCAAATGCAATCAGCTCGGCCATGCCGTAGTCGAAGGGGCGTTTCCCTTCCGCCATCTCCAGCCGCTGCTCAAAGAGCTTTTTCACTTTGGGGTGGATGTGGAAACCGACTGGATACGCCGTTGTCATCCGCGCCAGTTTGGCGATTTGCTCCATTGGAAGACCGGTGACGACTTCGTCCTCGGGGCGCAGGTTGCCACCGTGGTACCGACTCCAGTAGTCCGGTAGTTTGGCCAGCTTCGGCTTGGTACGCGCGCCCATTGCGGATTTCTGCTCGTCCAGAAACTTCTGCTGGAACTGCTTCACCTCAG
>JAICMT010000051.1 GCA_025929125.1 Acidobacteriaceae bacterium
CCTTCACCACATCCGTCGGAGAGCACGGGAGGACAGCTCGCCATTGTGAATCTGCGCACCAGCTTCGCCGAACATCACCCTTCCGGGATTGGAGTAGAGAGTCTGACTGTCAACTCGATCATAGGAACGATCTATATCAATTTTCCGCGGGTCCAAGCCGTCCGTTTTGTGGTCGATGGGCACACGCGCGACACCCTCGCAGGACATGCCGACCTAACCCGGGCTTATCGCGTCACCAATACGGAGTCACGCGTTCCCACTCCTGAGGAGCTGCAGTGACCACGGCGATCGGAGTGTTCGACTCGGGCTTTGGCGGGCTCACCGTGTTGCGCGAGCTGCTGCAGGTGATTCCCTCTGCTGAGTACACCTATCTCGGCGACACCGCACGCCTCCCCTATGGATCGAAATCGAGGGAAACCATCGTCCGTTACGCCCTTTCAAGTGCGCGCTTCCTGCAGGAGCGCGGCGCAGAACTGCTGGTCGTCGCCTGCAACACCGCCACCGCGCTTGCGCTCGACGACCTGCGCGAGGCGCTGACCATCCCGGTGATCGGAGTAGTGGAGCCGGGGACGCGGGCGGCAGCCAGGGCCAGCGCGGGAGGTAAGGTGCTGGTGCTGGCGACCCAGGCAACGGTCGATTCGCATGCTTATGCTCGGTCATGCGAGGCTGCAGGTCTGCGGGCGATCGAAAAGGCATGCCCGCTGCTGGTCCCGCTGGTGGAAGAGGGCTGGGTGCCGGACGGTTCGCCGTCTGAAACCGGCTTGGTCACCTGCGAGGTGCTGCGGATCTATCTTCGCGAGGCGCTCAACGAGAGTCCCGACACCAGCGCTGTCCTGCTGGGATGCACTCATTATCCGCTGCTGCGGGCCGCAATGGAACAGACCCTGGCGGAGCTTGGGCACGAGGTGCCGGTCATCGATTCGGCCCAGGCCACCGCCGAGGTTGTCGCAGAGCAGTTGGGCACCCGCAGCATTGGCGAGCGGACGACCGGTCGTTGCAGCTTCTTTGCGACTGACTCGGTCGTGAAGTTCGGGCGCCTGGGAACAAGATTTCTAGGCCGGCCGGTCCAGAGTGTGCAGCTCATCGATCTCGGCGGCTAGGACTTGAAACCACCGCTGCTTCCTCTTACCTTGATCTCTATGCCCTATCTTCTGAAGACTGAGCCGGACAAATACTCCTACGACGACCTGATTCGAGATGGCGAAACGGTCTGGGACGGGATCAGCAACAACCAAGCCCTGATGACGCTCCGGAGCATGAAGAAGGGCGACAAGCTCGTGATTTATCACTCCAATGTAGGAAAGGCGGCAATCGGGACCGCTACGGTGAGTGCCGTCGACGCGTCCGACCCGCGCAATCCTCAGGTGCGAATCAGGCCAGGAAAGCGCCTGAAAAACGAAAAGCCGCTGAGCGCCATGCGTAATTCCCCCGTGTTCGATGGGTCTCCCCTGTTCCGGCAGTTTCGCCTCTCTGTAGTGCCACTTACCGAGGAGCAATACCGCTGGCTGACAGAGACTTAAATATCTGCCCTCCTGCGGCGTCGGTACAACTAAAGTGCTCTTCTTAGGCCGCTTCAATCTGGCTACCATACCCAGAAGGTCGGGCCTCAATGCACGTCTTAACAAACCTGGATACCCGCACGCTCCTGGCATGTGACTTCTTGTTGACGACTGCGTTTTCGGTCGCCTTGTTGGCGATGAAGCGATGCTATCCCGTGCTGCGCGGCATCAATACCATCGCGATCAGCTTCCTGCTGGGTATTCCCGGAGCGTTCCTGCTGGCCAGCTGGGGATGGATGCCCCACGGGCTCACTATCGCCGCAGCATACTTTTTTGTGCTGGCTTCCTTTCTGTTTCTCTATCGCGGCATCCTCCGTTTCATCGGGAGCCGCCGCACGATTCTGCTGCCTGTGGTCGTCTCCTGTCTCGCACTGGCTGCACTTTTCTACTTCAGCCAGATCGAGCGAAGCGCGGCCGGACGAGTCATCACGATTTCAATCGCGATAGCCAGCGTCCGGGGTCTGATTGCGCTGGAACTCCTGCGCAAGTCACCCAGCTTTACCAGCCCTCGATCTATGCGCCTATTTGCCGCATTTATGGCGTTCATCGCTGCTTCCACCGTGGAGTGCGGCCTCTCAAGCGTCATCACCGGCTCCCATTCTGGGACGTTCGACTCAGGTCCATTCACGACCACCGTCTTGTTTCTGGGGGTAGTCTCGGTATGCGTTACCGGGATCTTTCTCTTGTGGCTCTCAAGTGGCGAGCTGATCGCTCGCAGCAGGGACGAATCACTGAAAGACTCTCTCTCCGGAGCCTTCAACCGGCGCGGCATTGAAGCGAAGCTGGAAACCGAACTGAAACAGTTGGAGGGAAGCAAAAGCCGGCTTTCCATTGCGCTGATCGACGTCGACTACTTTAAAACCATCAATGATGTGCAGGGACACGCCGCAGGCGACGCTGCATTGCGGGACGTCGCCGAGGCCATCACGTCGCACCTGCGGGGACGCGACTATTTGGGGCGCTATGGCGGGGATGAGTTCCTGCTGATTCTCCCGAATACCGTATCGGGTATTGCGCTCAGCGTGACCGAGCGGCTAAGCAAGGCCGTAACCGCTCTCCACCTGAGTACGGGCCTTACTCCTTTGACTTTGAGCATCGGCATCACGGAGGCGGTTCCCCACGATGATCTCGCGAGTCTTCTTGCAAGGGCGGACAAGGCGCTGTACCGGGCCAAAAGCGATGGCCGCACCTGTCGCCGCATCTACACCGAGCTGGACGAAAAGTCCGAGAGGTTGACAGACCTTCGCAGCCCGGTCCTGATCGCCCCCGCAAACTCCAGCTTGTTGCCACAGTAAAAGCCACCTCTCAGCGTAGACTTCCATGCCACCGGGGTATGTTAGCCTCTGGAATTGGGTGGGCGTCATCCTCTTGCGCCGGCCCGCGAGCATACACGCCAGGGAGTTGGAATGATCGATTTGAAAGGCCAGGTGGCAATTGTTTTCGGGCTCGCCAATAAGCGCAGCATCGCATATGCAGTGGCGCAAAAGCTTGCGGAAGCAGGGGCGACCCTGGTCTTGTCATATCAGTCGGAGCGGCTGAAGGCTGAATCGGAAGAGTTGCTCCGCGAACTCGGACAGGCGGAGAGCGGCCGCGCGTTCCAGTGCGATGTGAGCCGTGATGAGGAAATCGACCAGCTCTTTGCCAATGTTGCCGCTGTTTTTCCCAAGCTCGACATCCTGATTCACTCGGTCGCATTTGCGCCTGCCGATGCAATCAAGAATGACTTTCTGCTCACATCGCGCGAGGACTTCCGGATCGCTCACGACGTCAGCGTCTACTCGCTGATCGCCGTGACCCGGAGAGCTGCTCCGCTCATGTCCGAGGGCGGCGCGGTTCTTACGCTCACTTATTATGGGTCGGAGAAGGTATTTCCCAATTACAACGTGATGGGCGTGGCGAAGGCCGCCTTGGAAGCCACCGTGCGTTATCTGGCGGCGTCCCTGGGACCGAAAAAGATTCGGGTCAACGCCGTCTCCGCCGGACCGATTAAGACGCTCGCCGCGCGGGGCATTGGTGACTTCACTCAGATATTGACCGCCGTCACCGAACGCGCGCCCCTGCACCGCAACGTGGAGCAGGCAGAGGTCGGAAACACCGCGCTCTTCCTGTGCTCTCCTCTGGCAAGCGGCATTACCGGCGAAGTGACCTTTGTGGATTGCGGCTTCAACATCACCGGAATTTAGGCGAGGAAATCAATATGAGAGTCAACGAAATTCTGTTGCAGGATTTTGACGCGGAAGTAGCTGCCACGCGCCGTTTACTGGAACGTATTCCCGAAGACAATCCCGAGTTCAAGCCGCACGAAAAATCTTTCGAAATCGGCAAGCTGGCGATGCACGTGGCGACGCTACCTCGCTTTGGCGCTCGCATTCTGAGCACGCCCGCGATGAACATGAAGGATCCAGAGCAGGGATTTCCCGACCTGACGTTTCGCTCGCGGGAGGCTCTGATGGACACCTTCACCGCCGCGGCGAATGACTGCCGGGCTGCCCTGGCTTCCGTGTCCGATGAGGAACTCGCCGCACCCTGGAAGTTTTCCTTCGGCGACCACGTGATCTCGAATCGCCCGCGGGGGGAGTCCTATCGGCAGATGTTCTTCAATCACCTGCTGCATCATCGTGGTCAGCTTACGGTGTATCTGCGATTGCAAGACATCCCGGTGCCAGGCCTTTACGGACCATCCGCGGACGAGCCCTTTAATCCTGGAACGTAGCGCCGCTCACCCGACCTTCTCCGTCAACTCAGCCCATCGCGCATACAGCGCATCCGCTTCGGCCTGAGCCTCCTCCAGCTCCTTCAGCGCAGCGGTCAGCGCTGCTGGATCGCTGGCGATCTTGGGTTCCTCCATCTGCGCATGCGCGGCGCGAACGCGCTCGTCTGCCGCTTCGACCCTCTCTTCGATCCCGGCGTATTCCCGCGCCTCCAAATAGGAGAGCTTTTTCCTGATTTCGCGCGGAGCTTCTGCATTTCGCTTTTGATTGCGGGGCGCCGGATCCGACTCGGCTGCCGTCTGGCGCATCCATTGCTCCCACTGCGAATAGTCTGCGAACGCGCCCGAGTTCCCGCGACCGTCCAGCCCCAAGATGCTGGTGGAGACCCGATCGAGCATGTAACGATCGTGCGTCACCAGCACCAGCGCGCCGGTGTACTCGAGCAGAGTTTCTTCCAGAACTTCGAGAGTGGGAATGTCAAGATCATTGGTGGGCTCGTCCAACAGCAGCAGGTCTGCGGGCTCCAGCATCAGTCTCGCGATCAGGACCCGCGCCCGCTCGCCTCCGCTCAGCCGATCCACCGGCTGATTCAACTGCTCAGCCGCAAACAAAAACCTGTTCGCGTAACTCAACACATGGACCACGCGGCCCTGGTACAGCACAGAGTCGGAGTGTGGCGCCAGAGCTCGACGCAACGTGAGCCCCGGTTCCAGTTCGCGGGCCTGCGAGAAGTAGACAACTCGCAGCGATGCAGCCCGTCGGAACGATCCCGATTGTGGCTCCAGCTCTCCGGTAAGCAGTCTCAGCAGCGTGGTCTTTCCGCTGCCGTTTGGCCCCACCAAGCCCAAACGCACGCCATTGCTAATGAGGAGATTCAGACGGTCGACGATCTTCTTCATCCCGAAGCTCAGGCTTATATCTTCCAACTCCACCAGCCGCTTCGTCTCCCGATCTGTCGCGGTGAACTCAATTCCGGCAGACGTCACCTGGGAGCGGGCATCCACATCGCGCAGCTTACCGATCAGTTCGTTGGCAGTGTCGATGCGAGCCTTGGACTTCGTGGTTCGAGCCTTGGGTCCACGCCGGAGCCACTCAATCTCCGTTCGCACACGATTGCGGAGCGAATCCTGCATTCGAGATTGCGCCTCCAGATAAGCGGCGCGTCCTTCTAAAAATCTGGAATAGCTGCCTTTCAGGCGCAGCAGCCCTCCGCCGTACACCCGGTTTAACTCCACGATCTCCGTGGCGACGTTCTCGAGGAAGTAGCGGTCATGGCTGATGATCACGCATGCGAACGCGGCATTGTTCAGCAGCGCCTCCAGCCACGCGATGCCAGCAAGATCCAGATGGTTCGTCGGCTCATCCAGCAGCAGCACATCCGGACGGGTTACCAGCGCTTCAGCAATCGCCAGACGCTTGCGCCAGCCACCGGAAAGTTTCGCGGCTTCGGTGCCGAAGTCGGCAAACCCCGCGCGACCTGCAGCATCGCGCAACAGGCCCTCTCGTTCCACCTCAGGGACTGCCGAACGGTTCATAGCCGCTGCGAGCACGGAGCGCACAGTGGAGCTCGCGGAAAACTCCGCTTCCTGCCTCACGTAAGCCACGCGGGCACCTTTGCGGCGCGCTACATCGCCCGTGTCTGGTTCCTGCTCCCCCGCCAGCACAGTTAACAGGGTTGATTTCCCCGCCCCATTGGGCCCAATCAGGCCGATGCGATCGCCCTCTGATACGGTGAAGTCGATGCCCTCAAACAACGCAGTCGCGCCGAACCGCTTTGAAAGCTCCTGTGCATTTAGAATCGGCGGCATAGAGAAAGTCTAAATGCCGCTGAGACCGTCCAGCGCTTCGCTACTCCAGATCGAAGTCGCGCAGCGGCTTCTCCCCCAGCGGACTCTCTTTCGCCTTCTTCACTGCCTCGGCAAACTTTTTTGCCAGCAAGTCGTCCTTGTTTTTTTGCGCATCCACGCTCTGCGCAAACAAAGAATCGCGGCGCGCATCAGCCTCGCGCAGCGCCTTGGCCGCCTCGCCGAAATCCTCAAAGGTCTTCTTCCGCGGCGCCGAAGTATGAGAGATGACCGCGCGTATCACCGGGTCAATCTTCAGAATGCCGCCACAGTCCGGACAGCTCACTTCAAAAGGTTGGTCGCTCAGGCCCATGGTCTCTCCTACCGGACACCATTCTAAGCGAGAGCGTCTGCTACATGCGGACTACAACGTGCCCGGGGCACTGATTGGCCGCCTCTTGGACCAGTTGGCGCACGAACTGCGCAGCAGGCTTTCCCGTCAGCCCCTCATACACCGAAAGAAACCACGCGCCCGCGATCACACGCTCCTGAGGTTGCCCTCCGGGAAAGAGGTGCAGTGAGATCGCCGTGGCATGCTTGCGCAGACTGGCTTCCCTGCTCAGCTCAAAGTTCGCCGCCAACCGGCGCAGCCGGGCCATCTGGTACCGCATCTTGGAGGCCGAGACATCGGCAGACCGCCCGAGGCTCGCGTCCAGCGATCCGAGATAATTTCCTGCAGCCTGCAGCGCCTCATCCAGTGCATTGCCGGCCGCGGCAAGGCGGCGTTTTGCTTCAATCGGCATGGCACGAGCCCCCAACTTCTGCGCAAGTTCTTCTGACGACTGCATCGCATCGAGAAGGCCCACTTCATGCGTCGCCATCACATCGGCGATAGATGGCTGAAGGATGGTTGCCGAAAAGCGCGGCAGAATTGGCGTCACCCGACCCAGCAGGATCTGGTATACGACGGCACATTGCGCGAAGTATGCGACCTCCGCCGGGCCACCCACATAGGCAGTCGTTGGCAGAATGGTGTCCTGAAACACAGGCCGCAGCAATGCATTCGGGCTCAGTCGCTCCGGCTCGGTGTCCGCCAGGGCCAGCAGTTCCGTGGTCGAGAACTGGCGCGCAGCATTGCCCGCGCCTGCTTTCCAGGTACCCTCGCCAGTGCGCCGCAGGGGCACCCGTCCGCCATCCTCTCCGATGTAAAACAGTAGCGACGAGCCGGGCTTCACCAACACCTGTGCGTGGTAACCGCCCGCCTCAAGCTCCGCGGAACGTACCATCAGAGCTGCTTCAAGCGCAGATGCCTGTTCGATCGCACCCCGGATGGCCGCGCTCCCGAGTGCATGAAACTCCCGGCCTGCCGCATCCATCACAATCAGGCCCTCATCGGCAAACAGCCGGGTCAGGAGACGTGCGAAGGCGCGGCCAAAGGTCTCCTCGGGGCGATAACATTCGCGCAAGAGATCACATACTGGCATATAGCCAAGCAGTTCACTCGCGCGCTCAAGCACTGTCTCAATCTCAGGCCCGAGCGTCACACTTCCCACCGGCACTGCACTCCCGCGCTCGATGGGAAGTCTTAAAGTCTCGCTCTGCAGCTTCTCGAGCAGTGTGACCTGATCGGCCTCTTCGAGATCATGGTCCTCAGTCGCACACCAAAAGATCGGGACGTGATCCACTCCGGTCGCATCGGAGGCTTGCTTCGCCCGCGCAATCGCGGTCGCAGCCTTCAGCAGAACCAGCAGCGGCCCGCCGAGCAGCCCCACCTGCTGTCCGGTGACTACGGCCCGGGCTCCACTCCGCAGTCTGGCAAGATTCTCGAGCACCACCCGTCCGGCGCCAAAAGACAACGCCTGGCACTCCAGTACGTCGGCCAGTTCCGCAGGGTGCAAGCTTGCCGGTGCGGGTCGCATCCACTCGCGCCCCAGTGGCTCGGCACCATACCATCCGCGCACTGCTGCCCGGGCAGGCTCTCCCATTGCGAGGTAATCGCAATAGAGCCGGGCAACGTGAGGCAACAGCGTAATCGGATAACACTCGGTGCTCATCGACAATCCTTCTAGCTTTGTTTCGGCGCCGGTCCAGACAGGGCTCGCTGCACACTTCTCCTGTGCCCGTTTTTACCGTTCAACACGATTGGATGCGCGATTTCCGCCCCCGATGCAG
>JAICMT010000464.1 GCA_025929125.1 Acidobacteriaceae bacterium
CGATACAAGTCTGCGGGATGGCCTGCAGCAGCCGAATCTCGAAATCTCCGTACCCAATGCGGTCCGCCTGCTGGAGCGCATGGGTTCCTTCGGCGTCCAGTACGCGGAGATCGGCTTCGCCGGTGCCAACCAGTTCGTCTCTGACCTCGCCACCGCGCTCGAAAAGGCAGACACCGGCGCCACCCGCCTCGCACTCTTTGGCCGCTCGCGCGGTCGCGGTCGCAAGGTGGAAGACTGGCCCGACGTCCAGAGCATGGTGCGCCACAAGGCTCACATCCCGATCGCCGTGATCGTCGTCAAGTCGCGCCTGCTCGATGTCGTCAAGTCCCTCGAAACCACTCCGGAAGAAAATCTGCAGATGGCGTGCGACACCATCGCTTACCTCCAGGACAACGGACTCGAGGTCTTCGTCGACCTGGAGCACGCCATGGACGCCGCCTGCATGCGCCGCGAGAACGGCGAGCCCTGCGACCCTGACTTCGGCGCCCGCACCGTAGAGTTCTTCCAGCGTATGGTCGATCAGTGCGTGCGCCAGGGCGTCGGCCGCATTGTCGTCTGCGACACCAACGGCGGTGCCTCCCCTGAGGAGGTCGCCCGCGTCTTCGCCGAGCTTCGCCGCCGCCATCCCTCCGCCGGTTTCGGCTTCCACGGACACACCGACCGCGGGCTCGGCGTTGCCAACAGCCGCGCCGCCATCCTCGCCGGAGCCGTCCAGGTGCAGGGAACCCTCATCGGCACCGGCGAGCGCTGCGGCAACGTCAACCTCACCACCGTCGTCGGCAGCATGCAGCTTCGCGGTGAGGCCACCTTCGTCAGCGACTCCGCGCTTCGCGGTCTCACCACGCTCGCCCACTCCACCTACGCTGCCTTCGGTTTGCAGGCGCCGCACGGTGCTCCCATCGTCGGAGCCGGCGCTTTCGGCACCTGGGCTGGCATGCACGGCTCCAGCGAGCGCAAAAATCCCGGCGCCTATCTCTGGTGTGATCCCGAGCGCGTCGGCGCCGCCTCCGTCATCGGAGTCAACGCGCTCTCCGGCCGCGCCAACATCATGCTCTTGGCCTCGCAGCTCGGCGTTCCGCTCACCAGCGATCAGGCGCAGCTTCTGCTCGACAGCAATAAGGCCATGATGGATGGCGGCGGATTCACCGCCAGCGACATCTCTTTCCGTCTCGCCTGCATGCGCGCGCTCGGCACGCTCCCGGAGTACTTCGGAGTCAAAGCCTGGCGCGTCGTCGACGAGTTCGACCTCGCCGGCAGCCGCTTCGTGCAGGCGGTCATGTCCTTCTCCTTTGCCAACGGAAAGCTCGCCACCAGCCGCGCTGAGGGTGAAGGTCCGGTCGATGCGCTCACCCGGGCCATGCGCCAGGAGCTCGAGCGGTGGTATCCCTCGCTCGCGCTCATGCGCCTCGATACCTTCAGCGTCACCGCGCTGGATGTCTCTGCCGACGACACCGCGGCCTACGTTCGCGTCACTGTCAGCTTCCACGCCGAAGGGCACGAGCCCTGGGCCACCGCCGGAGTCAGCAGCGACCTCAATCAGGCGGCACTCATGGCGATTATCGACGGATTTCACTACTGGTTGCTCCAATCCGGCACGGTGACCGCATGACCGTGGAGCTATACTGATCTTTCCGCGAAGCAGAAACAACACACACTGAACGACAGAAGGGTACTGAGAAGGATGTCATCGAATCCCACCGGAGCGCAGGGTCCGGCCAGCATCAAACCAGCCACTGGAAAGCTTGGAATCATGACCGTCGGCATGGGCGCCGTCTGCACCACGCTCATCGCCGGTGTGGAGGCCGTCCGTAAAGGGCTGGCGAAGCCCATCGGCTCGCTCTCGCAGATGGGCACCATCCGCCTGGGCAAACGCACCGAGAACAACACGCCTCTGATTAAAGATTTCGTTCCCATCGCCGATCTCAACGACGTCGTCTTCACCGGCTGGGATATCTTCGGCGGCAATCTCTACGACGCCGCCAAGACCGCCCAGGTGCTGGACCGCGAGCACCTGCAGGAGATCCGCCCCTTCCTTGAAGGCATCGAGCCCATGCCCGCCGTCTTTGACCAGTATTACGTCAAGCGGCTGGAAGGGAAGCACGTCAAGAAGGGCCGCAACAAGTGCGA
>JAICMT010000124.1 GCA_025929125.1 Acidobacteriaceae bacterium
AGAGCTTGATATGGTGGCAATGGAACTGAACGGCAGGCCACGCAAGACTCTCGGCTGGAAGAAGCCGATCGAGGTTTACAGCGAAATGCTAGAAGCAGCCTTGTCGCAATGATCAGTTGAAACCGCCCAGTGAACCTCGCCTGGTTCGGCGCGCTAGTCTCTAAAGAGACAGGAATTTATAACCTGGAGCAGGTAAACCGGAAAGCAGCCTGCGGCATCGTAACTGGATAGGTCTGTCTGGCCGTTTCTTCCGTCATCTGTGCTTTCTCGTTGGCTGCTGCTGTTTCGAGGTCCGCTTATTTGCAGGCCGGGCGGAGTCGTGGCAGCGTTCGTCCGTGCCCGAGGTGCCCGGCGTTCCCGACAGCGGTGATGCGGGGCTTCGCGCTGCGAACGCGCGGCTTCGTGAGCTGCTGACGGAGCGGGACGCGGAGAACGCGGAGCTGCGCGAGCTGGTGACGGCGCTGCAGGCGCAGGTCGCGGACCTCGCCGCTCAGGTTAAGTCGAACTCCCGTAATTCCAGCAGGCCACCGTCGTCCGACGGGCTGGCCAAGCCCTCCCCGAAGTCGCTGCGCGGGAAGTCAGGGCGCAGGCCCGGCCGGCCGAAAGGCCAGCCCGGCGCCACGATGGAACTGTCGGAGCACCCGGACAAGACAGTGAGGCACCGGCCCGCCAGGTGCTCATGCTGCGGGAAGTCCCTGAAGAAGGCCCCCGTCACCGCGGTGGAGCGCCGGCAGGTCATCGACATCCCGCCGGTCAAGGCGGTCACGACCGAGCACCAGGTGCTCACGCTGAAGTGCGGGTGCGGCTGTGAGACGAAGGCGCAGGCCCCGGACGGCGTGACCGCGCCGGTCCAGTACGGGCCCCGGGTCATGGGCACCGGGATCTACCTCTGGCACGGTCAGTTCCTGTCGAGAGACCGCGCCTGCCAGGCACTTTCGGACCTGTTCGGCTGCGCGCCCTCGCCCGGCGCGCTCGCCGCCGCCGCGCGCAAGGCCGCCGGCTTCCTCGCGCCGGCGCTGCGGGCCATCACCCGGAACCTGATCGCCGCGGAAGTCGCGCACTTCGACGAGACAGGGTTCCGCACCGCCGGGAAGCTCGCGTGGGTCCACTCCGCCTCGGCGGGGAAGTTCGCGCTGTTCACCGTGCACGCCAAGCGCGGCAAGGACGCGATGAAGGCCGCCGGGGTCCTGCCGTCCTTCGCCGGCGTCGCCGTCCACGACGCCTGGGCGCCCTACGACACCTTCGGCAACGTCGCAGGCCACGCGCTGTGCGGTGCCCACGTGCTCCGGGAGCTGGTCGCGGTCACCGAGACCGGCACGGACCTCGACCGGACCTGGGCGCAGCAGGCCATCGACGCGCTCCTCGCCCTGAACGAGGCAGCCTGCGCCGCCCGCGCCGCAGGCCAGGATGCCATCGACACGGAAACCCGCGTGAAGCACGAGGGCTGGTACCGCCAGGCCGCGAAGACCGGGGCCGCCCTCAGCGCCGGCCGTCAGGGCAAGCTCCAGCAGAAACGGCATGCCCTCGCCACGCGGATGAAAGACCGCGAGGCCGACTACCTCCGGTTCGCCCGCGACCTGCGCGTCCCGTTCACTAACAACGCCGCTGAGCAGGCGATACGCATGAGCAAGCTCCGGATCAAGATCTCCGGCTGCATGCGCTCCATGACCGGGGCCGAGGAATTCTGCGCGCTCCGCTCCTACCTCGCCACCGCAACCCGGCACGGCATCGGCGCGCTCGACGCGCTCACCACCGCATTCCAGGGCCAGCCCTGGATCCCCGAAACCGGATAGACCAGCCCGGCACCAAAGCGCCGGCCCACCGCGAGCCAGAATCGCGGCAGACCTATCCAGTTACCTGGGAAGCAGTCACCGGACGGCAAGCACCGTATCCGGTCGAACGAGGCACACGCGGGCAACCACGGTTAGCTACTGCCTTCAGTGAGTGGCTGATGGGTTTACCGAAGGGCTTCGTGACCGGTCTCGGCCTGCCCTATAGCGCGCAGCACCGAGCACTCGGTAACGGCGTGGTGCCGCAACAAGCCGTAGCGGCGTTATGGCAGCTCGTTGAGGCCGCCATAACCACGGTCGGCCCGCACGAGCGAACGACGGTGTTAGGTAACTGAAGTAAAGGAGGAAAACGCCATGGAACGAGAACCATACAACCCGGCAGAGGAGTTGCAGCAGACAGCAGAACTCCAGGAGGCGCCCGAAGCCCAGCGCATCCGTGAAGGCATCGCCGAAGCGTTACGCGACGGCGGCACGATCGACCATGAAACCGCCTGGCTCATTGCCAGACACATCACGCCCGGCAGCGGAGCCTTGCATGAGCTGGCCACCACCGGCGAGATAACACCGGACATCGGAACGCAGCTGGAGATTGCCTACGAGGTCTTGCCGCACTTGGCCGATACCTGGATTGCTGCCCTTGATGGCTACTGCTACCGAAGGCAAGACAAAGGCCCGGTGCCAGGGTGGCGACGGGAGAACGAACGGTGAGCCGGATGCGATTACCCCGCTCACCGCCCGGCATATCTCAGCAACTGCAATGAATGAAGCTAGTCAAGAATAAGGAGATTTTATGGGAGAAAAAGTAGTACGCTTCTCAGACTTATCCGGCCAGATGGCCGACGCGGCAGCGGGCGGACTCATTCCGCTAACCGTAACCGATTACCCGGATGCCGATCCCGACCAGCGGGTACGCATCGAGGTTACGCCTGACGAGCTGGAGAAGATCGGCAAGCTGTCGATTGCCGCAGTAGGCTTGGAGACTGAACCGGCCAACGAAGAAGAAAAACGATCCCGGTTCGTCGTCCCAATTGCCAAACTTGCCACTCTCGCGACTGTCGGACCGATAGAGGAAGTGCTGGCCAATGCCGAACCAGTCACACCGGCCAAAACGCAAAAACGCCCAAACGGCGAACGGCGCTCGCACAACCAGCGGGCCGACGGCGGACCACTCGTCAACTACAACGAGCCCGACAACGCCGGGCTGCCGCACAAGGGGAAGATCGGCGAGGCGGAAGCAGCCTTCGTGCGGGAGAACCTGGAGTTGGTGAACACCCGCCGTGCGGCGGCAGGCCATGCCCCCATCGACCCGAGTAACCCTGAACATGCTAAGCGGTATGGGTTTGGGAGCTGAGCGGAACATAGCTCGCAGTCAGTTACTCGCTAAACGAGCACGGTCGAGTGTTAGCATCGAAGCAAGCCTGAAGCTTGAGCAGATCCCGCTCCTGTCGAAAAGCCGCCTCGGTAATATTACGGTCGCTGTCCCGCAAGCTGCGGACTTGCAGGGCCCACTCTACATTAGAGGCAATCAAGGCTACAGTTAAGATTAGAATGAGGCCAAGAAGAAGAAAGTTATTGCGCCTAAGCATTACTTCATTAGCGTACAGATAATATGGCTCATACGCAATAAGTTTGTACGCATGACGTGCGTTCCCCCGGCGCCACCCGGGGGAACGCACGATCTATGCTAGTTGTGCGTTTGTGATGTCGGCCCGACCCAGAACGTCTGGCCGGTGCGTGTCGGGTAGATGGTGGCAGAAACCGCTGGCCCCCAGTAGTTGCCGCCGTTGTACCACGCTCGGCTACAGAAGACCTGTGCGCTGATTTGGTTGTTCGCGTAGAGATAGACCTTCGGATAGATCAGGTCGTCGCCCAAATCACCGGTCGCTGGCGTTGACCAGAGGTTCCCGCTTGCGGCGTAGATGCCGGTGACCGAACCCCCACCAGGACAGTTACCCAGCCACGTCGGATAAGAGACGTAGACGTTGCCGATCGAGGAGGCCTCGGCAGGCTGGGCCGCGAACGGAGCGAGCGCCATCACTGACACTGCGGCTATGCCTGCTGCGATCCCCTTGATGCGTCTTGGGATGCGAGAACGCACCTTATCCCCCTTCCGGCCGCGATATGGCAGTTGCAGTCGCCCCTTTGTCGCCTGTCAGCCATTGGACATGCGGCACATAAGGAGGACGCCTGATGCGATGGATTGGTTTACGTAAAGGTGAAACATTCCGACCTGCACACTTTAAAACATATCTTTACAGATAAGGTTGGCAAGGAGTTTGCGGCAAGTTCAATCGTGAACTGACGCTTTCAGTTCTGCTGCTCGCCGGCTTGCGGTGTCGCGTTCTCCCTGGAATTGGTAATGAGGCAGCTGGTCAAATTTCCACCGGTTACGGTGGAGTCCAGGCGGTACCATCAGCCGACAGTAGGCAAGCCGCATCAGTGCGGTACTCCCATCCGTGCCGCCATACCTCGTAGCTCTGACCCTCCGGCCGTAGCCCGCGCCCGGCCGAGGAGGTACGCCACACTCTCCCGAACCGGCCCGCTGTTGCGGATGCGCTGCGGGGCAACCTCTTCTGCCCGGCGCAGCCAGCGTACGGCTTCCGACCTGGTTTTGGGTTCCCTGGCCAAACCGCGGCCGACGTCGGCGAAGAAGTCAGCCCGCCTGGACGAGCGGGGATCGAACTTGTCGAGTGCCACCTGCTCGGCCAGCTCCAGCATGGCCCCACCCGCCTGGCCCTGCTCCACGCCGACACTCACGCGCCAGACATTGACGTTGGTGGCCGAGAACGACTGCCAGTTCTCCATCGGTTGGTCAGGGATGTGCTGGGCAATCTGGGCAGCCGCATCGAGCCACTGCGAAGCCGTCTCTCCTCGCTGGATGGCCGCCGCAGACAAGGAGGCAGTCAGCGAGATCATGCCGAGCACTTGCAGCCCGAGCGGATCAGTGGCGTGTGGTTCGAGCTGGTCGGCAGCCCGCTGGGCGGCGATGAGCGTGCGGTCCCGAGACGCCGCCCGGGATAGGGTATTGAGCCAGACGAAATCCGCCTTGCCCTTGTAAATCGGGTCATCGAGTAGTGCGGCTGCTTCTTGCGCCCGAAGTGCGGCCAGGTGGGCAAGGTCGCTGTAGTTCAGATTCTTGGCCGTGAAAGTGGCGACGGCGCAGGCTTCCACCAGCGTCTCCAGCGCCAGGCGGTGGGCGGCTTCGTCGTCGGGGTCGGCCACGTGGTAGTGCAACTCATCAAGCACATCCGGCAGGGCCTGCCCGGTGCCGACGTAGTTGCAGGCCCGACGCATCGGTTCGATCTCATCCGCCACCATGCGCACCAGTTCAGCAAGCGGGCGGGCGTGATCCACCGCGGGCGTAGAGAGGGTGTTGGTCTGCAAGGCCACCCTTAGCGCCGGAACACTCATGTGCGGATCGGACTGCAACCGGTCAGCGCTGAGATGCGGCCCGCCAACGAGGTCAGCCTCAGACACCCGGAGTGCGTTGGCGAGGGCTGCGATATGCGACCGGCGATCAAGTGGCCGGTGGCCTGCCTCAACCATAGAGATAAACGACGGCGACAGACCAGCCAAGCCCGCCAGTTGCACCTGTGTTTTGCCGCGCCACCGGCGCAGCGTGCGGAGCCGAGCGCCGATGGTGATTTCGTCCACGACCTGGCACCTTCTCTCGGGGAGCACCTGCTACCAGCGTAGACGGAAGCGCGCCGATCGGTGGCGGTGGTGCGTAACGGGACGTCCGGCGTCACTTCTGTCAGCTAGGAACGATGCTGTCACGCCTGGTAGCGCCAAGTTTCAGCAGTTCACTGCATAGCTCCTCCCACGGGAAGACTGCCGGTTCCGGGGTGGCTTGGGGCAAACGGGAGCGATCCAGCAGCACGGTCACGCCCCACTCTCTGAGGGCGGTTACGCTGCGGTCGAAGGCCGGA
>JAICMT010000489.1 GCA_025929125.1 Acidobacteriaceae bacterium
GCAGGGAATGAAGCAGGGGATCCAGGTATTGCCATGTCGTTCGCTGACGCGCTGGACAAAGAGATTGGCTTGACGCTCCAGCGGGTGAAGCGGCCTTTGGCGGTACTGCAGATCGATCGCGCGGAAAGGCCGACCGAGAATTAGGTCATGCCATTCGTGCAGTGTGTGCGATGGTGCTCGAATGCATTGTGTAAGCTCGAGAAGCTGAAGGTGTCGGCGGAGTTTCTGGTAGTGGAGCACTTCGAGACTCCCGCCCCGGAGTAACCCAACTCATTTGCCCGGCGACAGCCGGTCCTCAATGACGCTCGCCAGATCCTGGTGATCCATCTGGAAGACGATCGTGAGCGCGTCTCCTTCGACGCCCGCGAGAATGTAGGTTGCCGTCGCCTCCACATGCTTTCCGGCAGGAAGGTTGACCCGCCAGTCCACAGTGGCCAGAAAGTAGCGGGGATCGAGAGGCTTCGCGTCTACGGTATGAAGTTCGGTTCCGGAAACGCCCATCGCAGCGAAGCGCTGCTTCATCGTGGGGAGGATGGCGAGGAATTCCTGCCTCCGGACCGCCTGAACACCCTGGGTTCCGGCAAACATGAAGGTATCGGCGTACAAGCGGCCCATTGCGCTTAGATCCGATGTGGAGTTTGCCCTCTCATACTCCACGAAGAACGCTTTCACTCGATCGTCCATCTCTCCCTCGATTCAGCAACCGCTCCCGGGAGCATCCCCGGGCCTTTGCGGTCCGCATTGGTGACCCTAACTCAAAAGCAGGACCGATCTCAACGTCTGCAGGGAACCGCGAGCGGAAAGCCCACGGCGCTAAGGCCGGGCGAGGCTCCAGAACGCCGCGAGCAAGCCTGCCAGGGCTGCCAGGCTGAGCCACGCAAACCAGTCGCCCCAGCGTTCATAGAACGTCGCAACGTGGTGGACGGGAACGGTCGACAGCAGGGTGATCATGGCCCCATCCCTGTGGGTCGGCTGTTCCGCGAGAATGCGCCCGCGGTCATCGCTCACGGTCAGAAATCCGTTTTTGGCGTTGCGAACCATGTTGAAGCCGTCTTCCACACCGCGCACCAGCGACAGGTGCCCATGCCAGTCGGCATCGACGTCAAGCCCTTGGTCCCACGCCGGGACCAGCACAAGTCCTACCTGCTGCTGGCCGTAGTAGCGGGCGGGGTTGGGATAATCCATATCGCGGCAGATCTCCACGCCGATGGTGCCAGCCGGCTGCGGAAGGATCGATATCTCGGTGCCCGGAGTCGTTTTGGACTCCCAGGTCGGCACAGGATGATGCTTGCGATACATGGTCTCGATCTCTCCGGTCGCGGAGTACAGCCGGGCTTCGTTGAAGTTGCCGTGCGCGGTGACGTGGAGAATCCCCAGAAGCACCTGCACGTGGGCCTCGCGCGCAGTCTTCTGGAACAGCGCATCCACCTTGGCCGAGTCGGAATCCAGAATCAAGGCGGACATCTCCGGCAGCACGACGAAGTCAGCGCCCTGCGCGGCCAGCGGTTGCACCTGCGCTGCATACTTCTGGAGCACGGCCATGGTGGGCGCCTCATCCGGGGTCAGCTCGGTCTTCCCGCCGTGCATCTCCACCATGCCTACGCGGACTTCGTTCGAGCCGCGCGCCGTCGTATGCAGCCGCATCATGCCGTACCCCAGAACGCACGCGTAGAACCCAAGCAGCGCCATGCCCATGCGGACCCGGAACGGGTTCGGCTTGGACAAGAGTGAGGCCACTCCGGCGGGAAACAGGTTGGCCGCGAAGCTGATCCCCCAAAGCCCGGTGAGCGCCGCAAGCTGCAGCACCGGCAGGTTCGCCAACTGGGTGTAGCCGGTGCTGAGGTAACCGCCCTGCCAGAGGCTCAAAAGATATTCCGTTGCCACCAGGGTCACGGGGAAGGCAAGC
>JAICMT010000403.1 GCA_025929125.1 Acidobacteriaceae bacterium
CGCGACCACTAAGCGGGACAGCCGGGGGCTCTTCACCTATGGTGCGGGATTGGACTTCAGTGTGCTGCCGCATGTGGGATTCCGGTTCCAATATCGCGGGCGGGTCAGCAAGGCTCCGGACCTGCTGACGGCATTCTCGTCTACCAACAGGTTTGCGCGGACGTCAGAGCCGGTTTTCGGAGTGTTCCTGAGCTTTTAGAGGAGCGGCGGGGCACATCACGGGCTGGAGATTTCGTGCGCGGACGGCTGCGGAAATGTGCGCAGAACCGTTGACTTGAGGACGCCATTCGGGCGTATATTGGGGCCACTCCCCATAAGGCCCCTTCAAGAAAGCGTGTTTCCGCAGCTCGGCACGTCATTTCCCATCCAGGAGTGTTCCCCCAAATGGAAGATCCTCAGACCGTTCCCGCGACCCCTGCCCCTCCGCCGGCCGTTGTTTCTGACAGTGGACTGTCCGACAATGCTGCCGGTGCGCTGGCCTACATCACGATCATCCCTGCCATTCTTTTTCTGGTGCTGGAGCCCTACAACAAGCGGCCGTTCGTGCGGTTTCATGCCTTCCAGTGCCTTGGACTGGCAGTCTGCGCGTTCGCTCTCGGCATGTTGATGATCATTCCGATTCTCGGTTGGATCGTGGGCATTATTGGCGATCTGGCGCTGTTGGTCGTCTGGATCCTGTGCATCGTGAAAGCATCGCAGGGACAGCGTTGGAAGGTGCCGCTGATCGGCAACTACGTCGAAAACATAGCGAGATAACACAGAGCTGGGAAAAGGTTGCGCGGCTCTTCTCCATTCAGCGAGAGGGCCGCGCGCCTGCGTTCAGCGGCCGTGCTCTTCCAGCCACTTCTCCACTTCGAGCGCGGCCATGCAGCCGGTGCCGGCAGCGGTGATCGCCTGCCGATAGCGGCGATCCTGGATGTCTCCGCAGGCGAAGACTCCGGGCACGGGCTGCCCGTTGTGCGCGGGAAAGACGTTGCCCTGGGTGAGGATATAGCCGTCGGGATCGAGATCGAGTTGGCCGTCGAACATTTTGGCATTGGGGATGTGGCCGATGCCGAGGAACATGAACTGGACGGGTAGCTCGGAGCGCTCGCCGGTGACAGTGTTGCGGAGCTTAAGGCCGCGAACGTCTTTCTGCTCGACGCCCAGGACCTCTTCCACGACGGTGCTGGGAAGGAACTTGATGCTGGCATGAGCCATGGCGCGCTCCAACATGATGCGGCTGGCGCGGAAGTTCGCAGTGCGATTGATGAGAGTGACACTTCTGGCGAAGCGGGTTAGGAAGAGAGCTTCCTCCATGGCGGAGTCGCCGCCGCCGATGACGGCGATGTCCTTGCCCGACGAGAAGAAGCCGTCACAGGTGGCGCAAGAGCTGACGCCGTGGCCGATGAGAGCCTGCTCGCTGGGGAGATTCAGCCAGCGCGCGCTCGCGCCAGACGCGATGATCAGGGTGCGCGTATGGATCGGCTCGCGGTTGGCGCCCAGATTGAGGACATAGGGATGCCGGGAGAGGTCGACCGAGACCAGGTGGGCCATGGTCAGCTCGGCGCCGAAACGGGTGGCCTGCTGCTTCATGTTTTCGATGAGCTCCGGGCCCTGAATGCCGTTGGGCCAGCCGGGAAAGTTTTCGACCAGTGTGGTAATCGAGAGCTGGCCGCCGGGCTCATGGCCTTCCAGTACCAGCGGCTTCAAATTGGCACGGGCGGCGTAGATGGCTGCGGTCAGGCCTGAGCAGCCGGAGCCCAGGATGACGGTATCGCGGGTCTTATTTTCTGGCATTGGAGTTGTCTTGGATTGTAAATGGCTTGCGGGACAGCAAGGGACTAGTAAGGGCAGTGGCGACAGCCGGATCCGCAACAGGAGCCGCGCTTTAGGTGATATTGCGCGGTAAAGACCAGAGTGGAGCCCTCCATATAAAAATCCCCGGGCTCAAGCCGGAGCGGCTCCGGAGGCGTCACGGTGGTCTTGGGATCTGGTTCGAGTTTGGGGCCAGTCGGCATAGTTAGAAGAGCGTTGCTGCTGGTGGCTCGTTCGAAGTGGACGGCACATTCGCGACCGGCAGATTAGATGTAGGGGCGACGGCTTCCGATTCGCCGGCCGGCTGGTCGACTAGGCACCCGTTTGCGTATTGCACCTGCCGGCCTGGAATGGCGGCGATGCGCTCCCCCGGTGTGAGAATGCCGGCGAGGTTGAGGGGATCGGCTGCTGAGACGGCGATGATGTCGCAGCATTCCCGGGCTTTGGAGGCGCGCAGTGACTCGATTGCTTCGGGTAAGGCGAACTGCTCGCCGGAGAATCCGGAGACGAAACGTCCTCCACGAATTTCGCCGCGGGCCTCAAGACGGCGAAGGATTGCAAGAATGTCACGCCAGCGCGGCGCGTTGGACTCACGTGCGAGAAGGTCGCGGAAGACAATGCCGTAGCGGAGCAGCCCCATGCGGGCAAACGACTCGAGTGCGGCGTCGGTCTGGCGAGCACGCTGTATGGCAGCGGCGGCGGGATCGAGGGGCCGGGGGACTCCCGTTGTGAGGCAGTCAGGCTCGAGCAGCAGGGACCAGCGGCCTGCAGAGCTACGAGTGGGGCGGCGCGCCTGGCTGTGCGCCGTGGTCTTGCGCCGTGGATCCATGAGGGCGCGGA
>JAICMT010000087.1 GCA_025929125.1 Acidobacteriaceae bacterium
ACTCGCCGCATCGAGGAACCTGCTGGCCCGCCAGTACTCCCAGGCTGCGCCGTGGAGGTTGTTGGTGCCTGACTTCGTGATGACGTTGATAATGCCGCCCAGTGCCCCGCCAAAGGCCGAGGAGTCCGCGTGAGTGATGGTTGTCATCTGCTGAATGTCGGCAGAAATCGGCGTGATGATCTGCGCGCCGGAGATCGCCTCGTTATTGTTCACACCGTCGAGATAATATGTGTTGCTTCGGTTGCTGGCTCCGTTGACGGACGGGAAAACAACGGAGCCCACCGAGTTGGTGCGGCCGCCGGTCTGATCGCGGTTGATGCCGACAACGCCCGGCGTCAGGAGAAGTTCCTGGGTGTAATTGTTGCCATTGAGCGGCAGCTCCGAGACAATTTCGGAGGGGATCGTAGTGGACACCGTGGCGCTTGCGGTCTCCAGGTTGATCGCACCTGCGGCAACTTCTACGGTGCTAACCGAGCTGCCCACGGTAAGAGCGAAATTGAAAACCAGCGCCTGGCTTACGGACAGCGTGACTCGCTCCTGACGGGCACTTGAAAATCCTTTCGCAGTCGCTTGGATGGTGTATAAGCCGGGAGGGATCTCGCCCACCCGATATGATCCTGTGCCGTTGGTGGTGGTGGATCGCACCAGTCCGGTCTCGAGGTTGTGAATGTCGACCGTCGCGCCCCGGATGACAGCGCCCGTCTGGTCGCGGACGGATCCGCTTACAACAGCGGTATCGACCTGCGCCCACGCTTCTCCGGCACCGACAAGCATCAGAAGAATGGTTATGAATGCGAATGCGTGCCACTGCATTCCACGATTGGACTTCTGAATCTTTTGCATATGCGACCTCCAAAATTGAACCGTGCTCCCGTCCAGCACACAATGCGCCGCTTCGTGCATTGATATCTCGAGACGTATCAACCGATGCGGAGAGTTAGCGGTGAAAGTTAACGTGTACTTGAACGTGTAAAGCATACTAAGCAGCTGGAAGTTTCCCTGTCAATGGGCCAGACTTCATCCTCGCAACGTATTTGTTTTCTGACTCTTGCATTTTCAGGAATTACGCTGAACCTCTGCTTTTGCGATCAGAGGCAGCAATGGACCGACCGATCAACGGTTACGGCCAATAGGAATCCCAGGCCTCGATCGGACCTTGTGCGGGCAAGTTCCCAAATTTGTCTTCACTAAACCGAGCAAAAACTGCCGCGGTATCGGAATTCACACATGGTGAGCGGAGAAGCTCGTCAGGGTCCTTTGAGCCAGGTGTCACGTATTTAAGACAATCCTATGCAATCTCGTCTTTCTGCCCTGCTCCTCCTGCTCTGTGCGCCCGCCGCCCTCGCACAATCGATCTACACCCAGAAACCAGCGGATGCCTTTGCGGTGTATCTGGAGCACGGCAGCTTCGGTGCCAGCGCCGACGGAGTGGCCGATGACACCGCCGCCATTCAATCGGCAATCGACCATGTAGCCGAGACAACCGGCGACGGAGTGGTATTCGTTGCCGAGGGTCGCTACCGCATCGCGCATACGATTCATCTGTGGACCGGGGTGCGCTTAATCGGATATGGCCGGCAGCGTCCGGTGTTCCTGCTGGCGCCTAATACGCCCGGATACCAGGAGGGCCACGAGTTTCTCGGTACAGGGCGTTATATGCTGCAGTTCGCCTCCCGCCGCCCCAACGGTAATGGGCCAGTCGTGGATGCGAATGAGTTCACGTTCTACAGCGGCATCAGCAACCTTGATTTCAAGATCGGCGATGGAAATCCCGCGGCAATCGCGATTCGCTACCACGTGGCGCAGCACTGCTTTCTGGAGCACATGAACATCGATGCCGGGCAGGGCCGCGCTGCGTTGGAAGACGTAGGCAATGACGCCAGCGACCTGCATATCCAGGGTGGAGACTACGGGATCATCTCAGTGCGCACCGCGCCGGCGTGGCAGTTTTTGCTGATGGATTCGACCATCGAGGGACAGCGCAAGGCGGCAATCCGTACCCAGGAGGTTGGAATGACGCTGGTGCGCGACCGGCTAGCACACGTTCCGGTGGCCATCGAGATACCTGAAGGCAAGGTGGAACAGCTTTATGGGCGTGACCTCTCGCTCGAAGATATTCGCCAGGCTGCGCTGGTGGTTGGGGATGCCAGCAAGGCGCACCACCAGATCACGCTGGAGCACATTATCTGCCAGCAGGTGCCGACGTTCGTCGCAGCAAGCGCAAGTGCTCCGGGGCTGCAAGCGATTCACGCTCCAGCCGCTCGCTATGTAGAGGAGCGGTTCGCGATGGGTCTTGAGATCGGTCCCGATGGTCGCGAGCGCGGCGTAACGGTACAGCATAAGGAACGGCCGGGTGCGGCAGCAGCGGTTGCGACCGATATCCCAGCGCTGCCTCCGATGGAGCAGTGGGCCAGCGTTCGCGATCTTGGTGCCAAGGGTGACGGCGGCACCGACGACACCGCGGCACTGCAGGCGGCCATCAATGGCCATCGCGTGCTCTATTTCCCAAGCGGAATTTATCGCATTACCGGAACGCTTCACCTGCGGCCGGATAGCGTTCTGATCGGCTTCCATCCGTCCACTACCGTGATCACGATCTGGGACAACGACCCGGCCTTTTCCGGTGCAGGCGATGCGGTCCCCTTGATCGAAAGCGCACGCGGCGGCGACGCGAGGATCCAAAGCATCGGCCTAGATACCGGCAATGTGGCCCCAAGGGCCGCCGGCGCAATATGGCGCGCAGGTCAGCATTCGATGCTGGACGATGTGAATTTTGCCGCCGGACATGGGCGCGGCGGAAACTTGCTGAGCCCGCTGCTTCCGCGCGGAGGCCGGCCGACCTTCGGTGGGCCGAGCAACGCCGATACGCAGTATCCAAGCCTATGGATCCAGGATTCGGGTGGCGGCATTCTGCGTGGCATCTGGACCTCTAATACCAACGCCAAGGCTGGGCTGCTGGTGGAGAACACCCAGACCCCGACCGTGGTCTACCAGATGTCTTGCGAGCACCACATGCGCCACGAGACTCAGTTTCACAACGCAGCAAACTGGACCGTGTACGCGCTTCAGACGGAGGAAGAGAATCCAGCGGGCGCAGAGTCCTTCTCTGTGGAGCTTCAGGGTTCGCACGATATTACCTTCGCGAATCTGTTTACCTATCGGGTCTCCCGCAATGTGAAGCCCAAACTGAACGCGGTGGAGTCTACCGCGTCGACCGGAATTCACTTTGCCAACATGCATAACTTCAGCATGACGCGGCTGGCGTATGACAACAGCATCTTCGACTTCACCACGGGTGTGCGGGTGCGCTCGCGGGAGTTCACCACGTTCGAAATCCGCGCCAGCAATAAGCCGGGTACTCCCCTTCCCCTCCCCGCGACGGTCTTCGAGCCAGGCGCGGCGGTGAAGCAGGTTGCTACCGGCTTCAGCAATGCCTCCGGCCTGACCACCGATGAGAACGGAAAGCTGTTTTTCACCGACTCTGTGATGCACCACATTTTCCGGTGGAACTCCGCTAAGAACCAGATCGAACTGCTGACGGACAAGGTACCCGCGCCGATGGGGGTGGGATTTGTTGCACCTCACACCCTACTGGCAGTGGATGGAGCCAAAGCCGTCTATGCGGTCAACACGGAATCGGGGGAATCGGCTAAGGTCGCGCCAGCAAACACTCCGCAGGATGACACACGCCTGCTGCTCCCGGTAGGGTTCCACAACTCGATGGATACCCTGGTGCGTCAGATGGACCGCCGCGGTGTGGTGTTTGCCGGGCGCAGCAATATGGCGATCGTGGCCGACGTGACCGACGAGCGCCGCGACTTTTTCTACGCGCCCGGCAGCAACACCGCCGTAATGGCGGGAGGGACATGGCAGCCCATGCTGCAGGCCTCGCAATGGACTGTGCTGCCCATCGGTGGCAAGCGTCTCGCTGTGAGCGAGGAGGACGATGCCACCTATCATCTGACCCTGAACGGTCTGAAGAGCATTACGGCCGCGCCCTTCGTCTCCCGGGGCGGATCCAGCGTTGTCACGGATTCCGCCGGCAATGTGTACGTGGCGGAGGGGCAGATTTATCTCTACAGCCCTTCCGGCAAGCAGATTGGGGTGGTCGAGGTGCCGGAGCGGCCGGGTAGCCTGGCCTTCGGCGGTGACGATCGGCGGACTCTATATATCGGGGCGCGAGGTTCGGTGTACTCCATCCGCACGCGAGCTGCCGGACAGTAAACGCGAGCCGGTGAGAGGAATGGTCGCAGGTGGTTCTTACTGGGCGCGAATGCATCTGATTTTTAGTCGATGCCGTGCAGTATTCCATTCTGGATGACGAAGCTCGGCCAGCTTTGGCGGCTGGTGCGTGAGAGTCATGAGCAGCCGATGGCGGGTGAGGTCAAGGCCCCGCCGGAGTTGGGCCCGGCGGCCACCAGCGTTACGTTTATCGGCCATTCGTCTTTTCTAATCCAGATCTCCGGACACGCGTTGCTGATTGATCCGGTGTTTGCTACGCGTCTTGTGCTCCTGCGTCGGGCGCGGCGCCCTGGCCTCCGCATACGCGACCTGCCTCGCATTGACGCCGTGCTGCTCACGCATGCCCATATGGACCACCTGAACCGGCCCTCGCTGCACGCAATTGCCCGAGAGATGCGCAGGCGCGGAGAAGCGGCTCCGGTCGCGGTGGTCCCGCCGGGCGTGGAGGACCTTGTCAGCGGAGTTGGCTTCCGGCAGGTGCACCCCCTGGCATGGTGGCAGGCCGTTGAACTCCCCCCACGCGGGATGCAACCGGTACGAGTCACGGCCACTCCGGCGCGGCACTGGGGCGCACGGATGTTCAAGGATACGCATCGCGGCTTCGGAGGATATGCCATCCAATCGGATGGCGCTCCCACCATCTATCACTCGGGCGATACCGCCTATTTCAGCGGCTTCCGCGAGATCGGCCGGCGCCTGCAACCGGAGATCGCGCTGATGCCGATAGGAGCCTACTTCCCTGACAGCTATCGCAGCGTACATACCAGTCCGGAAGAGGCGCTGCGCGGCTTCCTGGACCTCGGAGCGAGCACGATGGTGCCGATGCACTACAACACCTTCCGCCTGGGCCGCGAACCGATGAACGAGCCGCTGCCGCGACTGCTGGCTGCGGCACAGGACGCAGGAGTCCGCGGCTCCGTGGAACCGCTGCTGGAAGGCTCCAGCCTGATCGTGAAGGACAGGGCTGAGTTGAGACGAGACTCGGCCGCAATGGCAGAGCGGTAGAAGGCGAATCCCTACTGCTGGAATCTGCCCTTGTAAGCCCATAGACCGAGCGCAGGGCTGGAGATGAAGAAGACTTCTTCACCGTCCACGACGTTCCACCCGTCCTTCAGCTTGTGAGGATCGTACTTGGCGGAGTACTCGTTGAGATCGCCATATTGGAAGTGGGCGTCTTCAATCTCCTTGCGGGTGAGGTGCCCAGGGCAGTAGCGGATGGTGAACCGGCCCTCACTGGAACCGTGGATGAGATGCGCAGCGGCGGAGAGATTTGCCGCGAGCGCCGGATCGTTGCTGACAGCGTCTAGCGTCCCGGGCGTTCCGCAATAGCCATATCTACGAATGAGCGCGTCAATCGCGGCGTCTTCGCCAAACCCGTGTACGGCAGGTGCCAGGACGATGAGCTCGGCTTCATCAGCGAGTGCCATGCGCGTACGGTAGACACTCTTGTTGCCGAGCCAGGTGCTCTTGAACTCGTGGGGATCGAGAAAGACGACCGCCTTTTTGATCTCCCGATCCATCATCTGGAAGTTCACTTTGACGCTGAGTTCGGCGGCGCGCTCGAAGCACTCGCCGTCATCGCCAATGAACAGGCCCCGCAAGGCAAGCTGCCCATCAGCATTTTTACTGACGACTGTCTGGACATAGACAATAGGCATCTGGGCGGCGAAGTGTTCGCTGGCATAGTTGAGCACCCGGCGAACAGGAGTATCGGCGCGGCCCATCATGCGCTCCATGCCGTACACGGCTCCGAGGAAGTGGCTGCGATGGATGCCCATCACTCCGCCGGTACCAACGAAGATGTTCTTGTTGTAATTGGCCATACCAACGACCTCATGCGGTACGACCTGGCCGATCGAGAGAATGAGATCGTGCCCACCATCGCGCAGTAGCCGATTCACCTGCGCGGGCCACGGGTAATCGACCTTGCCCTCACTGACCTCCCGTAGGAATGAAGCGGGCACCTCGCCCAGGGTGACGATATCGTTCCGCCAATCATGGACGCGGAACAGATCGCGCGGCGTGGGACCGTACATGGCCTGAATCTCATGGTCGGTCATCGCCCTGTGTGTGCCGAGAGCGGGCAGCACGTCCGTGAGGGCGTCGCCGTAGTACTTCCAGGCGTACTCGGTGAGCTGGCCTGCCATGGAGTGCGATCGGGTAAAGTCCGGCGGGACCGCCAGCACTTTCTTTGGCGTGCCCAGCTTATCGAGCGCCTGAAAAAGCGCAGCCTTGGCCTGGTCCGGGGAGAACTCGGTGTCAGACGAACCGGCCGCAAAGTAGAGGCTCATGGGCTAGATTCTACTCGTGTGCTTGTCAACACAATGACTTATGCAAACGCGAAGCGCTCTCGGATGACATAGCAGGCCGGAGCGCCTGGCACGCTCTCGTAAAGCGCAAACTCGGACGCAGTAAGTGCCTGAAACCGGTTCAGCCC
>JAICMT010000134.1 GCA_025929125.1 Acidobacteriaceae bacterium
CATCAATGGCGACGAGATCAAGCTCGTCTCCAAGTCCGACGGCGGAATGGGCGGCGGCGAGATGACCCTGAAGCGCGTTCCCGCCTCCTCTGCACCTTCTTCAGGCGCTGGCACTGCACCGGCAAGCAGCGGAGCTGCGCCAGCAACTCACTGACGCTTCTTTGGTTCCCACGAGCTGCCGCCGGCGATGCTACACTCGCACCTGCCGGCGGCGGCCACGGCCGGGCAAGGGAGCAGCGGTGGGATGAAGATCCTGGTAGCCATCAAGCAGGTTCCCGAGCGGGACGCCCAGTTGAGCATTGCGTCCGACGCTCGCTGGATTGAGGAAGACGGCCTCAACTACGTCATCAATGAGCCTGATGCCTATGCGCTCGAAGAGGCGCTGCAGCTAAGAGAACAGCACGGCGGTGAGGTGATCGCGCTGTGCGCCGGTCCAGACCGCGTCACCTCCACACTGCGTGAGGCCCTCGCCAAAGGCGCCGATCGCGCCATCCACCTCGCTTCTGACACCCTCGGCACCCTCGACACACTCGCGCTCGCGCTCGTTCTGGCCGACGCCATCCGCAGCGAATCCCCTGACCTGATCCTCACCGGACTCCAGTCCGACGACCTCGGCCTCGGCCAGACCGGCGTCGTCCTCGCCGAACTGCTCGGACTTCCCCACTCGACTCTGGTCCTCCACGTTGAGAAGACTGCCACCGGCATTCGCGTCAAGCGCGAGCTCGAAGATGGCTGGTTCCAGCACATCGACCTTCCGCTGCCGGCCGTGCTCACCATCCAGTCCGGCGGCAACAAGCTGCGCTACGCAACCCTCATGGGCATCAAAAAAGCCAAGACCAAGGAGACCCGCACCGTCGAAGCCGCAACCCCCGCCACTCCGGCGACCGTGGAGCTCACCCGCGTCTTCCTGCCGGAAAAGCAGAAGCAAACGCAAATGCTCACCGGCAGCCCGGCGGAGATCGCCGCCCAATTGGTCGAAAAGCTCCGCTCGGAGGTCCGCGTTCTATGAGCACTGTTCTGGTCGTCACCGAGCAGAAGTACGACGCGCAAAAGAACGCCGCGATCTCCCGCATCAGCCTGGAAGCGCTCGCCGCCGGTCAGGCGCTTGCCGCGAGCCTCGGTGCTGATTGTGCCGCCGCAGTGCTCGGCGATTCCTCCGCCGCAAACGAGCTGACCTCCAAAGCGCTCAGCCGCGTCTACCTGCTCGAGCACCCGTTACTGAAGCAGTACACGCCCGACGCATACAACAAAGCTCTGGAGCAACTGATTCGCGCCACCTCACCTGCCTGGGTGCTCTTTCCCCACACTTATCAGGTGCGCGACTTCGCCCCCGCACTCGCGGCCCGCTTCGGCCAGAGCCTTATTTCAGACGTCATCGCCATCCGCCCCGGTCCCACCTTCGTCCGCCAACTCTTCCAGGGCAAGCTCAACGCGGAGTACCATCGCGCCGGCTCCGATTCCGCCCCAGGCTTCATCTCCGTGCAGGCGGGCAGCTTCCGTGTAGAAGACCTGCAGCCCGGCACCGCCGCCATCGAAGCCTTCCAAGTCGAGCTCGCCGACGGCGATATCCGTACTAAACCAAGCGAGCCCTTCCGCGAATCCGCCCAGACCGTCGACCTCGCAGCCGCACCCATCATCGTCTCCGTCGGCCGCGGCATCCGGGAGCAGGAAAATATGCCACTGGTGGAATCTCTCGCCCAGGCGCTCGGGGCGGAGCTCGCCGCCTCGCGTCCCATCTGCGACGCCGGCTGGTTTCCCATCGAGCGCCAGGTCGGCAGCTCCGGTCACACCGTCGCCCCCCGGCTATACCTTGCCGTGGGCATCTCCGGAGCCATCCAGCACCTGGTCGGCATGAAGGGATCCAAGACCATCATCGCCATCAACAAGGACGAGAACGCGCCCATCTTCGAGGTCGCCGACTACGGCGTCGTCGGCGATCTCTTCGAGATCGTCCCCGAGCTCACCAAGGCCATCAACTCCGCCAAATCCTGAGCCCGCACCTCGCGTGCAACTACAGATGCATGCGCTTCAGCAGCTCGCCATAGCGGGCGTCTTGCCGCACGGTATCGAACAGCGGATCTACGCGAATCAGCACCATGGAGTAACAGTGGCTGCCGATCGCGCGTTGGAAAGAGGAGAACGCATCGTCCAGATCATGCACGCGAAGATCGCTCACCCCAATCTGATACGCAATGCAGGGGCGCGCCGGTGTAGCAATCAGTGCGTGCGCCCGCGCCCGCCAGTAGGATTCCCATCCGTGCTGCTGGTACTCATGCAGCAGCCCATGCATGTCGAGCTGGGGCTCGTAGGAGTGCAGTGCGATCAGGTCGTGCTCCACTGCCTTGTCGCGATCCCCCCTCTGCTCGTAGATGAGGCTGAGATAGTTGTCCGTCGATCCGGGAGAGTGCTCCATCTCCTGAGCGAGTTGCATCTGGGCGAGTGCGGCATCGTACTGCCGGGCAAGATAGAGAGTGGCACTTAGCCGCCGGTCAGCGAAGAAAGATAGGGGATCGAGTTCGACCGCGTGGCGCATGTGCGTCACGGCATCCTGCGGACGCCCGGTTGCATCGAGGTAAATGGCGTACTTGAATTCAGCGAGAGCATCGTTGGGATTGAGGGCGATGCCGCGAGTAAGGTTTTGCTCGGCTGCCGCCCAGTCCCAGGAGTAGATCGTCTGCACGCTGCCGAGTGCGGTATAGGCTTCGCCATTCTGCGGATCGAGCTGGATCGCTCGTTGTGCAGCGGCCAACGCTTTCGGCATCAACTCTTCCGGCCTGCCGATCCCGAACGTGGCAGCCGCATCGAGCGCGGTGGCGTAGCCTGCATAGGCCGAGGCGTAACCGGGATCGATCGCAATCGCCTGCTCGAAGGATTCCAAGCTATGGGAGACGTCCTGCTTGTTGAGGAAGTAGCGGCCGCGCAGGTACGCATCGTGCGCGGCAGGATTCACCGGCGGCCGGGCCGCAGGCGGCAGAAGCACCAGGCGAGTCTGTTGCGCAATCTGCTGGGCGACATTGTCCTGCAGCGAAAGCACGTCTGAGGCATTCCCTTCAAAGGACTGGGCCCAGAGATGCCGGTCGGTGCGGGCGTCGATGAGCTGCGCAGTGATACGCACCCGGCTGCCGGAGCGCACGACCGAGCCCTCGGCAATCGCATCGACATTAAGCTGCCGGGCAATCTCCTGCAGGGAACGGCGCGGATCCTTGTAGGCCATTACCGAAGTTCGCGAGACCACGTGCAGGTTGGGAATGCGGGCGATCTGAGTAATCAGCTCGTCCGTCATGCCATCGGCGAAGTACTCTTCGGAGGCGTCGCCTGAGAGATTAGCCAGCGGAAGAACAGCAAGCGAGCGGATGGGCTCGGATTGGTGCCGGCTGGCGATCAGCCATGTGACGGCCGCTAACACCGCCAGGCAGGCCGCTCCCAGCACGCCAGTGCGAAGCAGCTTCCGGCGCTCCGCAACAGGTCGCGGCTGCGGGGTGAGCGACGGCGCCCCGGACGGCACTCCCATGCTGTCATGCGCGACCGAGACGACCTCAACCTGGGCGATAAACCGGTACCCGGCCGTAGGAACAGTCTCGATGAACCGCGGTTCCCGGGAATCGTCCGCCAGGGTCTTGCGCAGTAAGCCGACCGCGCGGGTGAGCGCGCTTTCGCTCACAGCGGCGTCGGACCACACCGCATCCAGTAGCTCCTGTTTCCGCACCAGTCGCCCACGCCGTTCGATCAGGTAAAGCAGCAGGCGCAGCGCTTTAGGCTCCAGCGGCATGGCTGCGCCGTCGGTTGTCAGGCGAAAGGCATCATCGTCGGCTTCGAAGTCATCAAAGCGGTAGATCACTGCTGCTCCCTGTCTTTACCGCCCGGAAGATAGCCTCAGGCTTTCATTATCGCGGGTCTCTGCCAATTTTGAGAAAAATCGGAGTTTCATGCGAGTTCCATCAGGACGGCAGATACAGAAGCAGCGCATGGTCACAACTGGGAGGAACTCAAAAATGAATCCAAAGCGTCCTTGTGTTACTTTTCTTGCCCTGCCGGTTCTAGCCGGCATGCTTTGTAGCGCGACAACCGCGAGAGCGGATGACTATAGCTTCTCAATCGGCGGCAGCGGATTAAGCAGCTCCGGCATCCTCCACGTCTCCAACACCGGACCCTTTGGGGCATACACAGTCACCGGAATCAGCGGTACGTTCCAGGACTCAGTCAATAACTTCTCAGGAGTCATCAGCGGCCTTCTGCCCGCTCCAGCGCCGGTCACCGACGGCACCGATACCTTCTTTTCGGCCCCTGCATTTACGCCTTCCGGCCAGTCCTACGACAACTTGTTCTGGCCCGGCGGCAACTCGCCGGCGGTCTGCGTGGACGCACCCATCTTCTTCGGTGGAGACTTTGACGTCTACGGCCTGGCATTCAATGTCACCAGCGGAGCCAACGTCTATTCCGTGGATCTATGGAGCGACGGCAAACTCGGCGGTTATCAACTGAATGACGCACTGGGCACGCAGCCCTTTTCCCCTCCCAACATGAACGGGCTGGCATATGCCGTCACCTTTACCGCCTCTCCCACTCCCGAACCCGAATCCCTGGTGCTGCTTGGCAGCGGCTTGCTGGGCCTGCTTGCAGCCGGACGGCGCAAAGCCGGCTCGTGGGTCTGGAAGCGCTCGGAGCTGTAGAGCACCGCTAACTGCCGGCGCGTGGATCGCAACCGCGCCGGCTCCTCTGGTCTGAGTTCGATAGCTTTTTCGGTGCTACGCCATCCGCCGGTGCACCACGGCCAGCCGCCGCGGCGAGGCCTGAATGTACCGCACCAGATCCACCACTCTCACCAGCGGCGAGTCTAGGATCCCCGGCAGGTATTCGCGGCCGTTCTGCTCCAGCAGGTCGCGCAACGTAGTCTTGATGTCGTCCCCATCCAGGCCAAGGTCGCGGTCCAGATCATCCATCGGCTCAATCGGGAAGCTAACCTGCTGTTTTTCCTGCAGATAGCGGTACGTACTGCGGGCGATGCCCTCGTCGAACCCATACCGGGCCAGATACTCAGTAAACGTGTCTTCCGTGCGTCCCGCGCGGCTGCGCGTCAACGACTTCCTCCGGTTCAGCGCCGAAAGGTACACCAGTACCAGCCCCATCAGCAGAGCGAACCCGATCAGGAAGACCGGAACAATCTGTTCGCCCAGCCATTGCTGGATCGTATCTGCGTTCGGCATGGCAACTTACCCGGGAAGTAAAAGCGGCCTTCCTCGACCGCCCACTGACTACAATCCTTTCCAGCAAAGGCGGTCTGCTGAATCCCTCTTTTGGGGGACCACTGTTCAGACCACGCCATAAAAGCACTGGAAGGCTGAAATTACTATACTGAAACCAGAACGGATCGCAGCAGAAAAGATACCCGGGCTGACGACCCGGCTGCCGCATCCAAAGGCTGTCCCCTGAGGCCATTATCGCTTCCTCGACACCCATTTCGCTCCCCATTCCGAGCCCCGCGCCCTCCGCCTCCGCCCTGCTCGAGGCCCCGGCCGCCCGGCTGCGCGACTCCCACGG
>JAICMT010000045.1 GCA_025929125.1 Acidobacteriaceae bacterium
AATAATCCAGAATTAATTCAGGTGCATGGAAGCAGATTGAGCCGAAATCACCTCAAGGCTCTCCGCTTGCATGCATCTGGGCCGATTCGCGTGAGCAACCCGCAACTGCTTTAGATTCAAATTTTTACCCGTAAATACCGATGCTTCTTATATTTACGCGTAAATTGCTGAATTCGCAATGCTTAACGATGGGGGGCGGGGGCAACTCGCGGGTGCCCTGCCAAGCTCAAGACCGACTCCGCGAGCCGGTCGTAATCGTGGCGCAGCACGTTCCCTTCGTGGACAAAGCTCCCGGTAATTGGCTCGACGCCGAGGGACCGAATGTGCACAAGGTCCGCTTCGATCGGGCTCTGGCCTTCGCGGGCGTACTGGCTCAGCAGGGTGGGTGAGATTGGCGCTGTATTAACCAAGGCGTAGTCGAAGATCGGGCGGGACTCGCCGCCGCAGTGCTGCAGAATCCGCTCGATGTGTTGCGACGCAGTCAGCCCCAGCGACTCGTTCGCCTGAGTCATGAGGTTGCCGATGTAAACGCGGGTCGCACGCGACGAGGCAATCGCCTCCGCGATGCCAGTGACCAGCATGTTGGTAATGAGGGAAGTAAACAGCGAGCCCGGCCCCAGCGTGATCAGGTCGGCATTGGCAATAGCTTCCAGCGCCCCCGGAAGGGGAAGCGCATCCGCCGGGTCCAGCATGAGTTCCACAATCCGGTGCGGACTCGCCGTAATGCTGGTCTCTCCCCGTACGATGGTGCCGTTATCCATCTGTGCGGCGAGCGTCACGTTGGTGTTGGTCGCCGGGTAGATACGGCCGCGCGCAGCGAGAATCTGCGAGGAAGTTTGCACCGCCTGAGCGAAATCGCCGGTGATGTCCGCAAGCGCCGCTAGAAACAGATTGCCGAAGCTGTGCCCTTCTAGATCTCCCTGGCGGAAGCGGTACTGGAAGAGTTGGGCAAGCAGGTGCTCGTCCTCGGATACCGCAACCATGCAATTGCGGACGTCACCCGGCGGTAGCATGTTGAATTCTTCACGAAGCCGGCCGGAAGAACCGCCGTCGTCGGTCACCGTAACGATTGCCGCCAGGTCGCGAATCAAATGTGCCGAGGACACGACGCCGGGGTCAGCAATTGAGGTTGACGGCGAGAGATTATCGCTGGCTCGCCGTGAGGCGGCCGGGGCAGGAACGAAGCGCTTGAGCCCCCGTAGAAGGGTTGAGAGCCCAGTGCCTCCGCCGATCGCGACGACACGAAGTCCAGGTGTTGCGGGTTTCTGCGAGGAGTTCAACCAGACAAGTTTACAGCCAGCTTCGATCTCCGGCTGCGATGCCTAAACCTCGGGATATAGGAGCTCGGTAAAGCGAGGGTCGTCGGCCATATCCTGGAAATCTGAGTCGCTGCGGGCTTGGATCCGGTTCCTCGGGTTGAGGCGGATGGCTTCGGTTAGCTGTTCCAGGCAGGCGTGTGAGTCTCCGGTCATGCTGGCGAGCACGGCGAGACCATAAAAGGCGTAGTCCGCGGTTTTATTGACTCCGATAATCTGATTCAGATGCTGGCGAGCATCCTCGTAGTGGCCATCATTTAGCAGTGAGACAGCGTAGTCGTAGCGCTCTTCATCGGAGGTGAACTTCGTCTTCTGCTTCTGCATCTGTTGCAGGCAGGCGTTGACGTAGACGCGAATGCGTTCGGCAAGATCGGCTGGGCTGCTGGCAAGCATCTGGTTGAAGGCGGCATGTGCTTTATCAAACTTGCCTTCCTGCATCAGACGCAGTGCCGACTCGTATAGGGTGAGGGTGTGTGCGCGGTCGGCGTCCGGAGAAGAGGCGACGGAGCCGGCGAGGGTACGAGCGCGTTTGGGTGAGGTCGTGGAGGCAGTCTTCATGTTTCGTCCCTGTCAAAAGCTCTGTCTGAAGCTGGTGCCATGTGCCGGAGACCTGAAGCGGTCGCGATTCACACTCGCTACTTAAACTACATCGGCTACACTTGTTCCGGTTTTATACGCAGAGTTGCGCTTCAGGTCAACTCACGACGCTGGCACCATGCTTATAGATGGCCGGATTGAGTTCGGGGTCGTTATACATCTTCATCTGCCTGTAGAGCTTAAAGCGCCGGCGCTGGGTCAGAACGTCTGCCCAGAGGGAATCCAGGCAGCCCACCAGATCGTCCCGTTGCTCTTTTAGTAGGGCGAGGCGGGCGCGGTTGCGTTGGCGGTGTGCCTCCGTCGCCGATTGACGGTGAGCCTCTTCCTCGGTGTGAAAGATCTTAAGCGCCAGGATCGAGAGCCGATCCAGGATGAGCCCGGGCGTCTCAGAGTGCAGCGGAGCTTCGGGACTCTGGTGTCCCGCAGCCTCAAGCAGCAACCGATCCATGGCCTCAATGAGGTCATTGCGATGCTGATTGAGCCTGTCGATATTGTGCTTCACCTCTGCGATAATTGCATCCGAGGCTCCCGGTTCCCGGGCTTTATCCTCTTCGTGCCACAAGTCGAAGTTGGCCCGATGATTGCCAAGCGCCAGTTCGAGAAGCTGGCATGACCCAGCAAGGTTGAGCGACTTCTCGGCAGAGAAATCTTCCGCACCGTGCCACAGTTGAGTAGTCCGGTCCTGCAGCCGCGCGATTTCGTTCGCATCCAGGATCATGAGGACGGCAGCCAAAGCGAACCAGCCTGCCCATCTCACTCTATCTCAGGCCTATGTTGGGCTGCCAGAGGCGCTTTGCTACTCTGATGGAGGCGATATGCGCATTCTGCTGGTGGGTAACCACGTACTCGACCGTCGCAAGCATGCGGTAAAGTTCTACGGCATGCTGTCGAAGCATCTGAGGGGCCGCGGTCATCTGGTGGAAGTTATACATCCTGGAGCAGCGCTCGAGAGAACTCGTCTGGGAGTGCTAAGGCCATGGCTTGCCGCGATTGAGCGTCGTGCTTTGTTTCCCCTACAACTCCGGGGCGCTGCCCAAGGATTTGACCTGGTGCATATCTGTCATCAGGAGGATGCCATTTACGTTGGACATACCGCCGGCGTACCGGCGACGCTCACCTGCAATGACGTACTCGACATCGCCGCTGCCGAAGGCAAAATTCCGGAGTATCGCGGGAGCAACGCATTTCGTGCGCGGCAGCGGAAAACATTGAGATATTTGGAGCGAGCCACGCACGTGGTCTGCTCTTCCTGGAAGACCTCGCGCGAACTGGGGTCTCTGTTGGAATTGGATAGGCAGCGGCGGCTCGTGATTCCCGCTGCAGTAGAGGTGGACAGCTCAGCGGTCTCAGCGGAATGCATCCAGAAGGTTCGCGAGGATCTGGGGCTCGCCGAAGGAGAACACTATCTTCTTCATGTGGGCGGCAACCAATGGTACCGGAACCGCCCTGGTCTGCTGCGGATCTTCCGCATGGTCCGGCAGCGGACGGGGAGCGGTCTGCGGCTGGTCGTTGCCGGTGTGCCGCTGACGGACGATATGCGCCAGTTTGTGGCTGCAAACCTGCCGAAAGGCTCCGTGATCGAAGTCGCGAATCCTGATGACTCCAGTTTGTGGGCGATTTACGCCGGAGCTGTTGCGCTGCTCCTGCCATCGTTTTATGAGCGCTCGGGATGGCGTATCGCTGAGGCACAGAGTTGCGGATGCCCGGTAATTACGTCCAATCGCGCTCCCATGACTGAGACGGCTGGACCCGCTGCGTTATATATCGATCCCCGGGACGAAGCGGCTGCCGCTGAAGCTATCGCGTCCAAGCTAGAAGGCCTGGGCAGCCTGCGTAACCCGGGCCTGGAGAACGCAAAACGCTTCCATCCGGAGGCTGTGTTTTCAGCTTACGAGAGCTTCTTCCTCGGCGTGCTGAGAACGCGGCGCGTAACCGATGTCGTGATCGCCGCCAACGAGGCCGAGTCGGTGAGCACTCAGTCCCGGGAAGGGTGACTGTGCAGCTGGCATCGTCGGTACGCAAGATCCTGATCTACCGGCTCGGAAGCCTAGGAGACACGATCGTCGCCTTGCCCTGCTTCCACCTGCTTGCCCGGCAGTACCCGAAGGCTGAGAGGCGGTTGCTGACAAATTTTCCTGTGATGGCGAAAGCGCCTGCCGCGGCGACAGTGCTGGGTGAAACAGGCCTGGTGCATGGATATATGTCTTACGAAGTCGGGACCAGGCGTGCCCATGAGTTGCTGAATCTTGCGTGGAAGATTCGGCAGTTCGCGCCGGACCTGTTGGTTTACCTGATGCCACTCCGACCTTGGAAGAACGTGCGTCGCGACACGGTATTTTTCCGGCTGGCGGGTCTGCGAACCATCGTGGGCCTGCCCGAGGCGCGTGACAACCAGCGCCGAATCGACCCCTCAACGGGGCTGTACGAGAACGAGGCCTGCCGGTTAGCTCGCGCGGTTGCGCCGCTGGGGGAAGCAAATCCCGGCGATCTGGCGAATTGGGATCTCTGCTTGACGAACGCGGAAAAGGAAACAGCGTCACGTGTACTTGCGACCCTGGCAGGTCGTCCACTCATCTTGTGTGCGCCGGGATGCAAGACCCAGTCGAAAGATTGGGAGCTGCACAACTGGCGCTCGCTGTTAGGCCGGCTGTACAAGAGATACCCGGGCTTTGGGCTGGTGCTTGCGGGTGCTCGGGAGGAGTATCAGGTTTGCGAACTCGCGGCTGCAGAGTGGGGTGGTGCGAAGCTGAACCTGGCGGGCAAACTCTCGCCGCGCGAATCAGCAGCCGTATTCGCGCATGGCTCTGTGTTCATCGGCCCCGACTCCGGCCCCAAGCATCTGGCTGCGGTCGTGGGCGTTGCGACCGTTTGCGTGTTCGCCGCGCAGGAACTGCCTGGGGTCTGGTATCCGCCTGGAGACCGCAATGTAGTGATCTATCACCAGCCTGAATGCTTCGGCTGCCGGCTGGACACTTGCATCGAAATGCAAAAGAAATGCATTCTGTCGATCACGGTGGACGAGGTGGAGCAGGCAGTGGAGCGCGTGCTCCATCGGGCGCTACGCTAGATCTTACTCAAACACCGGTGTGAGCAGTCGAACGAGCTGATCGGGCTCGGCCAGGAAGGCATCATGCCCGTGATTGGAGGCCATCTCACGGTAGTCGCACCTGGTGCCTGCTGCATTGATGATGGCCGCCAAAGAACGAACGTCCTCCGGCGGGAATAGCCAGTCCGTAGAGATGCCAACCAGCGTCAGGTGCGCTGTGATGCGCGAATAGGCTGCGTAAGGCGTCTCGTGAGCACGGACCGGGTCGAAGATATCCATGGTTCGCGTGATGGATATGTATGAGTTGGCGTCGAATCTCGAGATGAAGCTTTGACCCTGGTAATCGAGATATCCGGCGACATCGAACCGACCGTTTTGCCCAGCAGAGGTAGAGATCCACGGATTCTCGTTACCATAGCGGTTTGGCCGCCGGGCAAACCGCTCTTCCAGGAGCGGCACAGACTTGTAGCTGACCATGCCGAGCGCACGGGCTAAAGCGAGACCTCCCTTGGGTCCGTCGCCGGTCTCGTAATAACCGCCCTTCCAGGCAGGGTCCAGCATGATCGCCTGCCGCTGCAGGTGATTCAGCCCCAGGCCCATTGCGCCCAAGGGAGCTACCCCGATGGAGATCGCCCGTGCCACCCGATCCGGATGGAGAATGGCCCATTCCAGCACCTGCATGCCGCCAATGGAAGCGCCAATCGCAAGCTTCAGACGAGCGATTCCCAAATGATCGATGAGCTTAACCTGCGCATTCACAATGTCGCGGATTCCAATGAGCGGGAACGTGGGACCGTACGGCTTGCCTGTAGCCGGATCGATGGAGCGGGGGCCGGTGGAACCATAACAGGAGCCGAAGATGTTGATCCCTATGACGCAGTCGCGCTCGAGGTCGAGCATGCCCCCGGGCAAAAAGAGTTGGGGCCACCAAGCACCCACCTGTGCTGAGCCGGAGAGCGCATGGCAGACCAGGACTGCATTGTCTCTCGCTGCATTGAGCTTGCCGTAAATGGCGTAATGGAGGGTGGGATTGACCAGAATCTCGCCGCTTTCGAGTGAGAGGACCTCCTCGATGAGGAAGTCCCCTTCAAAAGCAGGCTCCGGAATTGGAATGGGATCTTCCTCCGTCATTTCACCCTGATCCCGTTGGCTACTGCGATAGCCTGGTTGAGGTCATAAAGGATGTCGCGAACGTCTTCGGTGCCGATGGAGAGCCGGATCATCTCCGGCGTAACGCCGGTCTCTGCCTGCTCCTCCACGGTGAGCTGCGAGTGGGTCGTGGACGCAGGATGGATGATCAGCGATTTCGAATCGCCGATGTTTGCAACGTGAGAGAAGAGCTTGACGGAGTTAATGAGCTTCTTACCGGCTTCAAAGGAAGATCCTGCGCTTCCGCCTTTGATGCCAAAGGTAAGCAGCGAACTCTGACCGTTGGGCATGTATTTCTTCGCACGCTGATAGTACTTCGAGGACTCGAGGCCGGGGTAGTTGACCCACTCGACCGCCGGATGTTGCTCTAGGTGCTTCGCAACTGCCAATGCGTTCTGCGAGTGGCGCTCCATGCGCAGGTGCAGGGTCTCAAGACCTTGTAGCAGCAGGAATGCGCTGTGCGGTGAAAGCGCAGCTCCGGTGTCGCGCAGTCCTTCCACACGCGCCTTGATGATGAAGGCGATGGGGCCAAAGGCTCCCACATAAGAGAGTCCGTGGTAGGACGGATCTGGGTCGACGAAGGAGGGGAAGCGGCTAGACGCCTTCCAGTCGAATTTGCCCGCGTCCACGATAACGCCGCCGATGGTGGTCCCGTGCCCCCCGATGAACTTGGTGGCGGAGTTGATTACGATGTCCGCGCCCCACTCAATGGGACGAACCAGCATCGCAGAGGCGCAGGTATTGTCGACGATGAGAGGCAGGCCGTTCTCATGCGCAATTGCGGCGAGCTTTTCGAGATCGGCGATATCAAGCTTTGGGTTGCCGAGTGTCTCGGTATAGATTGCGCGCGTCTTTGGATTGATAGCCGCGCGAATACCCTCCAAGTCATCCGTATCGGCGAAGCGAACTGTGATGCCTAGACGCGGCAGCGTGTAGTGGAACAGGTTGTAGGTGCCGCCATAGAGGGAGGTGGTAGAGACGATCTCCTCGCCTGCGCTGGCGAGCGTGAGAATTGCGAGAGTCTCGGCGGCTTGGCCCGAAGCGGTGGCAAGTCCCGCTACTCCGCCTTCCAGAGCCGCAACGCGCTTCTCAAACACATCCGTGGTCGGATTCATAATGCGCGTGTAGACGTTGCCGAACTCCTGCAGCGCGAACAGCCGTGCGGCGTGGTCGGAATCGTTGAAGACGTAAGAAGTCGTCTGGTAAATGGGCACCGCTCGCGAGGTAGTCGCCGGGTCGACAACCTGTCCGGCGTGCAGAGCGAGTGTAGCGAGTTGCTGCGCCGGAGTATTCGATTCGTCTGGCATGTTGAAGCTCCTTGCTAAGTGTATGGGATCAGGTAGAGAAGATTTATGTTCAAAAGCACAAAGGCCCATTGTCCTAAGGAGGACCGTGGGCCGTTTGAGATCCGTTTCCGACTGCTTTCAGCTCTTCGGATTTATCCCGCGCACCCATGCTGGAGTCCATATACAAGGGGACATCGTTGCGCGGATGGTGCAAGAGGCAGTCACCGATGAGGAGTATACAGCAGCGGTTCTAGAAATGCAGACCTCCGCCGCAGATGAGGACCTCTCCGGTGACGTAATCCGACAGCGGGGAGCAGAAGAAGAGAACGGCGTTAGCAGCCTCCTCCGGCGTGCCCAGCCGGCCGAGCGGACAGGCAGCGACCATGGCGTCGAGTGCCTGGACAGGGACGCCGATCTTGATCTGCTGGCCGCGAACGCTCAGGGTCCCGTCCGCTATAGCAGGCCGGACCAGACGAGTGTCGATCAGTCCGAAACCAACTGCGTTCACATTGACGTTGTAGCGCCCCCACTCCTTTGCGAGAGTCTTGGTGAGTCCAATCACGCCAGCTTTGGCTGAGGAGTACGCGGCCTGCCCGGGATTTCCGTCAGTTCCCGCGATGGAAGTGATGTTGACCACTTTGCGCATGACCCGCCTGCCCGCGGCCCCTTCCGCTTTCGCCGCAGAGCGGATGGATTCCGCAGCCGCGCGAAGAATGCGAAAGGGGGCGACCAGATGTATGTCGAGCATGGCCTGGAATTGTTGGTCGGTCATCTTCTGGATGACGGTGTCCCACGTGTATCCGGCATTGTTGACGATGATGTCAAGGCCGCCAAAGGCGGACAGAGTCGCACTCACGAGCGCGGCGGGGGAGCCGGGCTCCGTAATGTCGCTGGCAAAGTGGCGCAGACGTTCAGCCTGGCCCAGCTCCCCCGCAGTTCGCTCTAGCAGCTCGGCGTCCACATCGTTGAGCATGACGTTGGCTCCGGAGCCGAGCAGTGCCGCTCCAATTGCTCGGCCGATCCCTCGAGCTGAGCCGGTCACCAGCGCCGTGCGGCCTTCGAGCGTGAACGACATACGTGGGTCCTCCGGAGCCCCTGGCGCGGATTATAGCGAGAGCGGATGGATGCGGACCGGCGGTGGAGTTTTGTGCGCCGTTAGCGAGTCGAGGCGGTCGCGCATGTCCGCACGGAGGAGATCGACGTCGACGTTTCCGAAGAACGCTTCATACGGCGCGAGGCGGCGAAGCGCTGCGCTCAGCAGGCGCGAAGCTCCTAGATGATTGTC
>JAICMT010000325.1 GCA_025929125.1 Acidobacteriaceae bacterium
CTGCATGGCAAAAATACGGAAGCGAAGGCGTGTTTCGAGTCCCTGACGCGGAGCGGTGAAGCGTATGACCGCGCGGAAGGGTTCTGGGGCTTGCGGCAGTGGGAGGATGCGAAGCGTGAGTTTGAGGCAGCGATTGCGCAGCCGAAAGCTCCAGCAATCTGGCGGGTTCGATATGGGCTGCTGTTTCACGAGCGATTCAACAACATCGAGGCGGAAAAGCTCTTGAAAGAGGCGCTCCAGCAGGACCCGCAGAGCGCGCCTGCGTATGTGGGGCTGGCGCTGGTGAGTGCAGATGGGTTCGACGAGAAGGCTCCGGAGTTTGCAGCCAAGGCAGTGGGCACCGATCCAAAGCTGGTGGAAGCGCACGAGGTGCTGGCGAACCTGTTGCTGGAAGATGCGAAGAATGATGCCGCGGTGCAGGAGGCCGATGCTGCCATTGCACTGAGCCCGGATGCGCTGGACGCGATGGCGATTCGCGCGGCGGCGGCGATGTTGGCCGATGACCGGCCCGGCGCTGACGGGTGGCTGAAGAAGATTGCGGCTGTGAATCCGAAGTATGGCGAAGGGTATGCCATTGTGGCGCGGCATCTGGTGCTGAACCGCCGATACCCGGAGGGAATTGAGTTCTACCGAAAGGCATTGGCAGCGGACCCGGAGTTGTGGTCCGCCGAGTCGGAACTGGGCATCAACCTGATGCGGATGGGCGAGGAGGAGGAGCCGCAGCGGCTGCTGGAGGATGCATACAACAATGGCCAGACCGATGCGGCGACCTCAAACAGCCTAAAGCTGCTGGAGAGCTATAAGAACTTCGAGACGAAGGCAGACGCCACGACTGTGCTGAAGCTGAACAAGAAAGAAGCGGATTTGCTGGCCCCGTACATCTCGGAGCAGTTGCATAAAGCGATTGCAACCTACACAGCCAAATACAAGATTGCGCTGAAGGGGCCGGTGCAGTTGGAGGTGTATCCCAACCACGAGGACTTCGCGGTGCGCACCATGGGCATGCCCGGGCTGGGCGCGCTGGGCGTGACCTTCGGAAACGTGGTCGCAATGGACAGCCCGTCCGGGCGAAAGCCGGGCGACTTCAACTGGGGTGCGACCCTGTGGCATGAGATGAGCCACGTCTTCATCCTTTCTGCAACCGACTTCCGCGTCCCACGGTGGTTTACCGAAGGGCTGGCGGTGCGCGAGGAAGGGCAGACGAACCCAATGTGGGCGAACCGGCTGACGCCCGAGGTTGTGGTCGCTATCCGGGATAAAAAGCTGCTGCCGGTGGCGAAACTGGATCAGGGATTCATCTTTCCCAAATACTCGGAACAGGTATTGGTGAGCTACTACCAGGGCGGCGAGATCTGCGACTACATCGCTGATAAGTGGGGCAATGATGCGCTGCTGGGCATGGTGAAGTCGTTTGCCGCACGCAAAACAACGGCAGAGGCAATCCAGGCGAACCTGCATGTGTCGCCTGAGGAGTTTGATAAGGGTTTTATGACTTGGTTGGATGCGCGGGTGGGCGCAACGGTAAAGAACTTCGACGCGTGGCGGCAGCAGCTGAAGGCGATCGTGGGCCTGGCAAGCGGGCGCGACTACGATAAGACGATTGCCGCAGCCCAGGAGGTCATCCAGCTGTATCCGGAGTACGTCGGGGATGCGAACGCCTACGAGTACCTTGCGACCGCGCAGTTGGCGAAGGGCGATAAACAGGGCGCGTCGGCGACGCTGACGGAGTTCATGAAGCGTGGAGGCGAGAGTCCGGAGGCGTTGAAGAAACTGGCATCACTTCAGGAGGCCCTGGGGCATCCCGCGGAGGCGGCTGCAACTCTGAATGAGATCAACTTCATTTACCCCGAGGACCAGGAGTTGCACCAGAAGCTGGGAGCACTGTGGCTTGCGCAAGGGAATAAACAGGGCGCAGTGCGTGAGTACTCTGCGGTTTTGGCGATGAATCCGTTGGATAAGGCGCAGGCGCACTACGATGTAGCGCGGGCTTACATGGCGGAGGGCGACAAGGGGAAGGCCGAGGAGAGTGTGCTGGCATCGCTGGAGGCGGCTCCCGGGTACAAGCCGGCGCAGAAGCTGCTGCTGGAGATTGAGGGGAAGTGAGGCCGGAGTTATCGGTCGCCAGTTCTCAGTTGTGAGTTACAGGTGAGTGCAAGAGTCGGACCGAAAGCTTGAGTGGAGTTGAGCGATGAGACGGAAAACGAGAGGGGAGCGTGCATGAGCGCAATTGCTGGTTTGGACAGGGACGCCGCGGAGCTGCAGCAGCGCATTGAGCGATTCCAGGCGGTGCGGGACGGAATTTTAGGGCAGGTGCGTCAGGTGATCGTTGGGCAGGACGAGGTGCTCGATCAGATCTTAATTGCATTGTTCGTGGGTGGGCACTGCCTGATCACCGGCATGCCGGGCACGGCGAAGACGCTGATGGTGCGTACGATCGCGCAGACGCTGGGGCTGTCGTTCCGGCGGATTCAGTTCACGCCGGACCTGATGCCCTCCGACATCACCGGCACTGACATTATTGAAGAGGACATCACCACCGGACACCGTAAGTGGACGTTCGTGGAGGGGCCGATCTTCGGCAATGTGGTGCTGGCCGACGAGATTAACCGAACGCCGCCCAAAACGCAGGCTGCCATGCTCGAGGCGATGCAGGAGCGAAGCTGCACAGTGCGCGGGCATATTTACCGTCTGCCCTCGCCGTTTTTCGTGTTGGCGACGCAGAACCCGATCGAGTTGGAGGGTACGTATCCGCTGCCCGAGGCGCAGTTGGACCGGTTCCTGTTCAATTCCGTGCTGGATTACCTGAGTGCCGCGGATGAAGTGAAGGTTGTCGACCTAACTACCGCGACACGCGATCCGCAGATCCAATCGGTGACCAATGCGGAAGAGATTCTCGATTTCCAGCAACTGGTGCGCATGGTGCCGATTGGCGAATCGCTAGCAAAGTATGTTGTGGACCTGGTGCGGGCGACCAGGCAGAAGAGCGAGAATGCGCCGGACTTCGTGAAGAAGTATGTGAACTACGGAGGGAGCATCCGGGCGGCGCAGTTTATCGTGCTGGCGGCCAAGGCTCGGGCACTGAGCAGGAAGCGGTACCACGTGACCTACGAGGATATTGCCGCGCTGGCCACTCCGGTTCTACGCCACAGGATTCTGCTCAACTTCC
>JAICMT010000461.1 GCA_025929125.1 Acidobacteriaceae bacterium
TGCTCGGCGACTCTTGGCGTCGGGCTGCCGTTGACAGCCCGGAGCTGGTCGCCCTCCCGAATGCCGTATCGGTAGCCTGCGGAATCCTTGGGAACGCGATCGGCCCGAAGACCGCTGCCAGCCTCTGTCCAGGTGATGCCGTCGGTTGGGAACTCGGTACTGAGCTCGTCTGAGAAGTTAAAACCGGCGAAAACACATGCCCCCAGCGTCGCAATGGAAAGTGCGAGCGCCAGTATCCGTGTCTTGAGGGCGTTCCTCATGATCTATACACGAGAGTGTAGTCAGTGCTGAATTCCGTGCCGACCAAGAAAACAGACGGAGCCGCTTGGATGGTAAGCAAGCAAATGGCCAAAACATTAAAGACTGGGAAGTACAGACTAGGCGAGCGGAAGGCATTCCTTTCTCTACCGATAATCATAAATGCTTCCGTTTTGTGGAGAACGGTTAAGTGGCAATCTGCTGGTTTGGAGTGGTTGAGTTCCCTTCTCCGGTCCCGGGGTTGGGTGCCAAGTTATGATGAGGAGCGGAATGGCGATCAGCTCGCAAATGCCCGGCAATTTTAACGATTTCTTGGGGAACTCGGTTGCCGTCGAGTCGCTACGCACGGCGATCGCGGCCGGACGGCTGCCCCATTCGCTGATTCTGGCCGGCCCTGCGGGAGCGGGAAAGTACACGCTGGCTCTGATGCTGGCGATGTCGGTGGAGTGCCAGCGCCAGCCTCGGGACCTATGGTCGAACGGCCAAGTTCTGGCCAGCTACTGCGGAAGCTGCACGAACTGCACCCGGATAGTGGTGGCGGGCGACCTGGAAGCGCAGGTAGAGGCGGCAGTGGCTGCTCGGGAGGAGCTGCGCGAGACGGACCGGAAGGAGACGCGGGTATTGATTCAGCCGCACCCGGATGTGCTAATCCTGCCGCCCGATCCACCGCAGCTGTTGATTAAGCTGGGGCAGGTACGCGCACTGATCCAGCGGGCGCACTATCTGCCGGCGGAGGCGCCGCGGCGGATTTTCATTCTGACCGCCTCGATGATGATGAAGGAGGCAGCAAACTCGCTGCTGAAGGTGCTGGAGGAGCCGCCGGAGACGGTTCACATTATTCTGCTGGCGGAAAATCCGGGAGAGCTGCTGCCGACGATCCGCTCTCGGTGCGCACTGGTGAGACTTGGCGCGCTTCCGGTTGAAGAGATCGAGATGGTGCTGGCGGACCGCAGGCCGGAGGTGCTGCCAGAGCAGCGGGCGCTGATCGCCCGGCTATCGCAGGGAGCTGCAGGACGGGCGCTCTCGTTCGATCTGGAGAGCTACATCGCAGCGCGCGTCGACGCCATGCTGTTCCTGCGCAATGCCGCAGGAGCGGTCCAGGAGGGGGTGGCGACACGCAGGGAGGCGGACCATTCGGCGCTGTTCCGCATGACTGAGACCTACCGCGCCGGAGCCGAGGGGCAGCAGAAGACCGCCGCGATGCTGAGGGCGCTGGCGCTGCTGCTCGAGGATATGTTGCTGATCGATGCTGGTACTCCGGAGCTGCTGCGCAATACGGATTTGCGCGCGGAGCTGACGAAGCTTTCACAGACGCTTCCGTTCGCATGGATCGAGCAGGCGGCGCAGGGACTGGACCAGGTGTACTCCGGGATGCGGCGCAATCTGCTGCGGTCGCTTTCTCTGGACGCATTTGCCGGGCAGATTGCCGCGGCGGCGGCGGGGTAGGGTCAGGTGCGAGCGGATTTCTCGAGTCGCTCGCGCAGGGCATCGGCCAGCGGGCCTTCGGCGGTCGGAACGGGGCAGACAATCACCTTGACGCCGCGATCATCCAGCAATCGGAAACCGAAGTAGAGCAGCCGCGCCAGAACGTCTGGACTCTGCCAGGGACCCCAACGAAAACTGACGCCAGCGGCGCCGGGATCCCACCCATCGGGCAGCATGACGCCGACCTCACCCGGGGCATTCTTTGCCACCTCGGCCAGCAGCTCGCGCTGATCGGCCACACGCAGGATGCGGGCGTTGGGCGCGTAGTGCCGCATACCCATTCCCGGCGAAGGAAGGGCTTCTGGTTGCACCGCAATCTGCTCGCTGGCCTGTGTGGTTCTAACTTCACCTCCGATGATGCCCGAAATCATGGCAGCGGAAACCGCGCCTGGGCGGTAGATGACGCGAGTTCCGAGGTCGAA
>JAICMT010000122.1 GCA_025929125.1 Acidobacteriaceae bacterium
GCCGCCCTCGGCCTCATCACCGGAGGCAGCCTCAACTCCCGCCCGGAAAAATTCCGCCAGATGCTCGACATCGCCACCGGCAACACCGACCGACTCGTGCGCCTGGTCAATGACATCCTCGAGCTCGAACGCATCGGCTCCGGCAAAGCCGAGCTCCACTCCACCATGAGCTCCGCCGACGATCTTTTCCGCCGCGCCGTCGGCCTGCAGCAGGTCGCCGCCGCCAAGGCTCACGTCCGCATCACCTTCAACTCCCAGGGCGTCAACATCTGGGCCGACCCCGACCGCATCATCCAGACCCTCACCAACCTCATCTCCAACGCCATCAAGTTCTCTCCGGCCGGAACCGAGATCCACCTCCGCGCACTCCGCCTCGACGCCTCCGAGGCAGAGATCCAGGTCCGCGATCACGGCCGCGGCATCCCCGAAGACAAGCTCGAAACCATCTTCGAACGCTTCCAGCAGGTCGACGCCTCAGACTCCCGCGCCATGGGCGGTACCGGCCTCGGCCTCGCCATCTGCCGCAGCATCGTCCAGCAGCACGGCGGACGCATCTGGGCCACCAGCACACTCGGCCAGGGCTCCACCTTCCACTTCACCCTCCCCACCAAACCCGCCGGCAACCTGCTGTAGCGGGATCAATATTCGTCACTTTTGAAGTGTCGTCCCGGACGAAAGTGCACCCGCCGGATCGTCGTTTCTCAATATGCTTTCCAGTCGCCGACCCGCGTTGTCCCGATTTGGCACATCTAGTCCGGTGTGTGAGATGTGACAACGCAGAACCCTTTGACCCCTCGTGTGCAGGCTGCTAGAGTCGGCGTAAGAAATACAAGCACACCCTCACCCCTCTGCGAGATCGCCTGAGTGCATGCTCATGAAAGTTCGTGCCGCGTCGATCTATCCACTCGGGACAAGTTAGTGCTCGCTGGACTGTACCTGTCGAAGTACGACAGTCTCGGATTAAAACGACTCGGATTTGACAGCTTTTCAGAGGCTTTTAATGCTCTAGGTTTCGCCTTAGCGGCCAAACCGGCTTCTATCAAGAATTACCGCGACGAGTTTGACCCTTTATTTCCGAACAAGCGAAAAGGATGGCATAAGCGTCCCACTCGAGATTACTGTCTCCAACTTTTTCAGACGTACGCAAAACTCAATCTAGAGAGCTTCACAGCTTTGACACGTTCTTTCTTTGAACTTCCTGAGGATGAGCTTGAGAGCGACACTCAGGATGGGACCGGCAATTCCTCCTTCGCACAGCGCCTAGTAACCGGATTAGCTGCGGAACGATATTTCGAGTCTGTACACGAAACATCATTGAATTTAGCGGCTACAAGGTTGAGAACACAACGCAGTATGGTTGCGGATACGATTACCGACTTACCGCTCTAGAGCGGCACAAAGAATTCCTCGCAGTTGAAGTGAAAGGGTTGAAGGGAACAAACGGTGGACTATCTCTTACTCCGAAAGAGTACGAGGTGGCATCAACGCTGAGCGACCGATATTTTTTATTTGTTGTCATGAACTTCCGGGAGTCTCCATCCCACCGCATCGTTCGAAACCCAATATCGAGTTCACTCAAATTCAAACGTATGGAAAGGGTGATAGTTCAGGTTTCGTGGCTCACGACGATATGAAGGAAGGAAACTCATGGTTGAAGAAACGGCCCTACCTGTCGTCTTTACTGAGGTAGACCTCGACATCGGACGAATCTGCGAGCTCGAGATCGAGACGACCAAGCCCTCCGACGCTTTCCTTATAAGCCATAGCGGCATGGCAGAGACACTACTTTGTGTTCGCCTTGGGTTTCTTGAAGAAGGGCAACGGTTGCCCTGCCCTGGTCTGCCACTTGCGGGTGCCGTCTTTGATCCAGGATGGGGCTTCGCTTCGGTTACCATCCAGCACGCGATCCAAGGCGTGGGCAGGTTCTCTATTCGCTCCAACAACCTGCATAATTCCGTACAAGGAGACATATTCGGTTATCGTGTTTGTCCTGTTAGTGGTCCCGAATTACCGCAAATTGGTCGTGAGCTAGCCTCCATCCGTGCGAGACTGGCTCACCTCACAGCGTGAATATCTCGATCGGGCCGCAGCAGTTGTGGGCACCACCTAGAACGAGATACAGGTTAGGAGCCTGGTCCACAGCCTCGGTTTTCGGTATGCATTGCATGATACGAAACTCCCTGGCAAGCCGGACATTGTTTTCCGGAGCAGACGCAAGGTGATCTTCGTACATGGCTGCTTTTGGCACAAACATACCTGTTGTCATGGCAGCATCTGTCCGAAGGCAAACGCCGATTACTGGAACGTCAAACGGGAGAAAAATGCCAGTCGAGACCGGCTGCATATACGGAGGTTACGTTCTGATGATTGGGAAGTGCTGGTCATATGGGAATGTCAGTTGAAAGATCCCGACGATCTACGGTGCCGACTTCAACATTTCCTGGAAGAGCCGACTTAAGCGGCGCTGCACCATCCCACCTGCCTCATCCGATATGGTGTAAGCCAACTCGCAAACTCCTGCGGTTATGCCATCCCTCGACCTCCCAAACTAACCCCACAGCTCATCTGTGGCCTGCAGCCGACTGCCCGCCTGCCACTTTCGTGGCGTGAAGCCTCCAACCCCGCCGCCGATACACCCGCTAGCAATCGATTCGACCGAAACCCCGGGGAGTAGCTCGCGTGCACAGATGGATGTCGCTGTTGAGAAACGAAGACGGGCAGGATCTTCTGGAGTACGCCCTCATCATCGGCCTGCTCGCGCTGGCCGGAATCATCTCCCTCCACACCCTGTCGAACTCCGCTTTTGTGGGCCTCAACGGCATCGGAAACGCCATCGCCAGCAGCGTCTGAACCGATCACAGCCAGCTTGGGAGCAGTACACCGCTCACCGACCTTGCAAAACGCTGTCAAGCCCCCAACCCAGTGGATAACTCCCCAAGTGCCTGAACAGCAAGCAAATCCGCAAAGCATTTCCATGTGACACGAGTTATGTGCCGCTTGGTATCCTTAACTTAAGGATGAGTGAAGGCCCGGCCCACAGATGGCTGGGCCTTCGCATATCTAGCTATGAGATATAACCTCACATACGTTACTACCTGGTAACTAAAACCAAGCAACAGCTTTATCCGGAATACTTTAGGACTTAGGTACAGGGGGTACCCCCACCTGGAAGCGCCCGGCGAACGGCCTACTCCCTGCGGCGTGCCTCAAGCTACCTTCGGTTGGAGTTTCGGCGTCTCATATACCCGCCGGATTCTTCCATCCGGCAGCAAGGACGCTGACATGCCTTTCCGTCGTCGCAAACACACCATCCAGGAGTTCGTGGACGCACTCGATCCCGGCACTCGAGTCATCTGGATTGCCAACGGCGTCGCCGGAACCGTGCAGCCCGACAGAACCATCCTCTGGGACGACGGGCATCACATGACGCGCCGAGAGATGAAGGATCACCACGCACTCCTCATCCAAAGCGAGGACGAGCGCCAGCAGCTTCGCAAAGTTCTCGAGAGCCGGCTGCAATGCCTCAAATCCGGCTGCAACCTCGTCCATTGGGACGATGAAGGATACGAAGAGGAATCGCTGGAACGGCTCTGCCCTGTCGCCGTTCTGCACGTGCCCAAATCGGAAGGCCAACCGCGCTCCAAAAGGTCGTCCCGCGTCCCTCAACCAAGCGCCGCCTGATCCCAAGTCGCGAGCGTTGACGATGCGCACCGCCGTCGGTTCTACTCCTCGCCTTCGCGCAGCCTCGCCACCACGCTGAAGTCTTCGAGCGTGGTGGTGTCGCCCTTCACGTCGCCCGTGGTCGCAAGTTCGCGCAGCAGCCGCCGCATGATCTTTCCGGAGCGCGTCTTGGGCAGCATCTGCGCGAATCGAAGGTCATCCGGCCGCGCCAGCGCGCCGATCTCCTTCGTCACCCATTTCCTCAGTTCCTGCCGCAGCTCTTCGCTCGGCTCGTGGCCGTGCTCGAGCGTCACAAACGCAACGATCGCCTGCCCCTTCAGGTCGTCCGGTCGGCCGACGACTGCGGCCTCCGCCACCTTGGTGTGAGCCACCAGCGCCGATTCGATCTCCATCGTTCCCAGCCGGTGTCCGCTCACGTTGATCACATCGTCCACCCGGCCCATCAGCCAGTAGTAACCATCTGCGTCACAGCGCGCCCCGTCGCCCGTGAAATAGCTGCCCGGAATCTCCGAGAAGTACGTCTGCTGATACCTCTCCGGCTCTCCGTATACCGTCCGCGCCATCGACGGCCATGGCTTCCGGATCACCAGCAAGCCTCCGTGGCCCTCCGGAACACGTTTTCCTTCGCGCGTTACCACCTCGGGCACGATACCGAAGAAGGGCCGCGTGGCGGAGCCTGGCTTGGTCGGCACCGCTCCCGGCAGCGGCGAAATCATGATGGTTCCCGTCTCCGTCTGCCACCAGGTGTCTACAATTGGGCAGCGTTCTTTGCCGATCTCGCGGTGATACCACATCCACGCTTCAGGATTGATCGGTTCGCCCACCGTCCCCAGCACTCGCAGCGACTCCAGCGAGTACTTCTTGACCCACTCGTCACCCCACTTGATGAAAGCGCGGATCGCCGTCGGCGCCGTGTAGAAAACCGTCACCTTATGCGCATCGATGATCTTCCAGAACCGGTCGTTTTCTGGGAAGTTCGGCGCGCCTTCATACATCAGCACTGTCGCGCCGTTCTGCAGCGGCCCGTACACCACGTAGCTGTGCCCCGTCACCCAGCCGCAGTCGGCCGTGCACCAGTACACGTCCTCTTCCTTCAAGTCGAAGACGTACTTCGTCGTCAGATAGCTCTGGACGGAGTAGCCGCCAGTGCTATGGACCAGGCCCTTCGGTTTTCCCGTTGTCCCTGACGTGTAGAGGATGTAGAGCATGTCCTCCGAGTCCATCCACTCGGGCGGACACTCTGCATCCGCCTTCGCCATCAGGTCCTGCAGCCACAGGTCGCGGCCCGATTTCATCTTCACGTTGCTGCCCTGTTCGGTCCGCCGATAGACCACGACATTTTTCACCGACGGGCAGCGGTCGATCGCTTCATCCACGATCTCCTTCAGCCTTACCTCGCCGCCGCGCCGATAGCTGACGTCCTGCGTCAGGATGGCCACGCATTGCGAATCGTTCACACGGTCCACGATCGCGTGCGCTGCGAAACCGCCGAAGATGACCGAGTGCACCGCTCCAATCCGCGCGCAGGCCAGCATCGCCATGGCGAGCTCCGGACACATTCCCATGTAAATAGCGACCCGGTCTCCCTTTCGAATGCCCAGCGACTTCAGCGCATTGGCGAACCGCTGGACCTGTTCGTGCAGCTCGCCATAGGTGATGCGGCGCACCTCGCCAGGCTCACCCTCCCACAGCAGCGCAACCTTATCGCGACGAGCGCCTTGCGCATGCCGGTCGACGCAGTTGTGGCTGAGATTCAGCTTGCCATCCACGAACCACTGCGCGTGCGAAATGTCGCCGGACTGCACCTCGCTCCAGCGCTGAAACCAGTCAAGCTCGCCGGCAGCTTGCGCCCAGAATCCGTTCGGGTCCTCGATGCTGCGACGGTACATTGACTCATACTGCTCGAGGCTGCCGATGTGCGCCTTCGCGGAAAACTCCTTCGCGGGCGAAAATACCCGATTTTCCCGCAGCAACGAGTCCATGTTGGTATTCACTGGCGTCTGCAAGTACATTCCCCCGATGCCCTAATGTCAGTGCTGTTGGCGAATTGGATCCGCAC
>JAICMT010000423.1 GCA_025929125.1 Acidobacteriaceae bacterium
ATGCCACCGGTCTCGAGGGCGGATGGGATTTCCTGATCGGCTGGACGCCGAAGGCCATGCTGCAGCCCGCGCAATCGTCCGGCGCGAATGCGCCCGGTGGCGCGACCGTTGAAGCCTCGGCACCCGATGGCATCACGCTGTTCGAGGCGCTGGAACGTCAGCTGGGGCTGAAGCTGGTGAAGGAAAAGAGATCGATTCCGGTGGTGGTTGTCGATCACGTCGATGAAACGCCATTGAACTAAAGCGCCGCCAGGTTCGGGGTAGATGGTCCGTTCCTCTACACTCGTGCCAGGGAGTTCCGCGAATGCCGTGGTACGAGTTGACCTCTGCCGACGATGGCCGCCTGAACGAGCTGGCGGCAAAGTACCACCTGCATCCACTGCACGTGGAGGATGCGCGCTCGGCCGATGAGCGCATCAAGGTGGACCAGACGCCGACCTACGCCTTTGCGGTGCTGAAGCCGATCCGGCTGGCTGCCGAGGGTGCGGACGTGTCGGTGAGCTTCTCGACGCTCGACATCTTCGCCGGGCGGCAGGATGGCGAGCCGTTCTTCATCACGATTGCCGAGCCGGACTGCCCTGCCACCGAGCAGGCGCTGGAGCGGGCGCGGCGGGACGGCTCCGACGACAAGCCCGGACGGCTGCTGTACCTGATCCTGGACACCATCGTCGACCTTTATTTTCCGGCGATCGACCGGATCGACGACGAGATTGACCATCTGGAAGACCAGGTGATCGCACAACCCGATCCAGGAACGCTGCAGTGCGTGTTCGCGCTGAAGAGCCAGCTGGTCGACGTTCGCCGCGTTCTGGTGGGTACGCGGGATGCGACGCTGCACCTGCAGCGCGACCCGGAGTCGGTGATCGACGCCGAGCACCAGCCGTTCGTGCGCGACATCTACGATCATCTGGTGCGACTGCTGGATTCAGTAGAGACGCAGCGCGACCTGGTGAACAACTCGCTGGATATCTATCTCTCGTCGGTTGCGAACCGCACCAACGAGGTGATGAAGGTGCTGACGGTGCTGGGCACGATTGCGCTGCCGGTGATTGCGGTGAGCGGCATCTACGGCATGAACCTGAAAGGGCTGCCGTTTGAGAACTCGCCACACGGCGCGATGTATGTGGCGATCATGACCGTGCTGTTTACGCTGCTGCTGCTGTGGTGGCTGAAGCGGCGCGGCTGGAGCTGACCGGTAGTTTCGAAGATAGGATTAGAAGCGATGCGAATTGTTTCTTTGTTGGCGAGCGCAACCGAGATTGTGTGCGCCCTGGGTGCAGGCGAGATGCTGGTCGGGCGCTCGCATGAGTGCGACAACCCGGAGTGGGTTCGCCAGCTGCCCTGCTGCAGTGCGCCTGCGTTCGACGTATCGATGTCCAGCGCAGAGATCGACGCCGAGGTGCGGCGCAGGTTGCACGCGGGTGAGCCGCTGTACCGGATCGACACCGAACGGATCGAGGCGCTGCGGCCGGACCTGCTGCTGACGCAGTTGCACTGCGAGGTGTGCGCGATTACGCCGGGCGACGTGGAGCGCAGCGGATTGTGCATCGCAGGTGCGCGGCAGGTGGCGGTTTCGGCCTCGAAACTGGAAGACATTTTTGCCAGCATCCGGCTGATTGCGGGTGCGCTGGGCTTAGAGGATCGCGGAGAAGAGATGGTGGCCGGCGAGCAGGCGAGAGTGGAAGCCGTGCGCCGGGTGTGTGCGGGTCGCAAGCCGCCGAGCGTCGTGATGGTGGAGTGGACCGACCCGGTGTTCGCGATGGGCAACTGGGGCCCGGAGCTGGTGGAGATTGCCAACGGGCGGCTGCTAATCGGGCACAAGGGCGAGTACTCGGCTGCAATTCCGGCGGATCGTCTGCGCGAGTCAGATCCGGAGGTGCTGATTGTGGCGCCCTGCGGCTATGGCTTGGAGCGCAGCCTGGGCGAGCTGCCGGTGCTGGAGCGGCATCCGTGGTGGGGCGAACTACAGGCGGTGCGCACGGGCCGAGTGGCGTTCGCCGATGGCAATCTCTTTTTCAACCGCTCGGGCATGACGGTCTCGCGCACGGCGGAGATCATCGCAGAGATCCTGCACGGAGTGCAGTTCGCCGAGACGCGCAAGGGTGAGTGGGTGTGGGCCGAGACGGGTGCGCGAAGCGGACTACGCGCGATGGCGGCGCAGGCATGAAGCGAGTTTTACTTTCGTGGAGCAGTGGCAAAGACAGCGCGTGGGCGCTGCATCTGCTGCGGCAGCAACCGGATGTCGAAGTGGTGGCGCTGCTGACCACCTTCAACACCGCAGCGGACCGCGTAGCGATGCATGCCGTGAGGCGGACGCTGGTGAAGATGCAGGCGGAACGTGCCGGGCTGCCGCTGTGGGAAGTGGAGCTGCCGTGGCCCTGCTCCAATGATGACTATGAGTGCAGGATGCGCGCGGTGGTGGAGCGTGCACTTGCGGAAGGCGCGGACGCAGTCGCGTTCGGAGATCTGTTTCTGGAGGACATCCGCGCCTATC
>JAICMT010000400.1 GCA_025929125.1 Acidobacteriaceae bacterium
AGCTGGTAGAGTCTTCGGTCGAATCGGGCGGCAGATCTTCGTCGGGAACCGTGATCCGCAGCGACTTGAGGAAAGAAAGGTCGTTGCTCGTAAACACGCCGGTCCGCTCCTGCTCGGCGGCGGCAGCTTCTTCCGCGGCGGTATCTACCTCATTGAGTCCGATCGTCGCCTCAAGCATGAGCATCACATCAAACCCCTGCTCACGAATGTTCTTCACCACGCCGGCAATGTGTTCCGATTCGGAGACAGATTCGTGGATTGCCTCGCCGAGCTTCTGGATCAGGGCTCTCACCTTCTGATTCAATGCCACCTCCGGGCTCCCTTGCGTTGCGATTTTGGCCGCATCGGGTATTCCCCGGGAGGGGAACGGCATTGCGGGGGAGAGTCCTTCGACTCCTAGGATACGCCGCGGTTGGACACGCCGCAACGCTTCTGCCAGTGCTCCATGATGGCAGCAATTGCGTTCGCAGAGGATCACACTCTGGTGTGATGGTCCGCCCAGGCGTCTTCCAGCTTATGCGCCAGCTCTTCCACCTCAGGAGTGCGGGTCGATTGCCAGAGAATGATTCCTGCTGCTGCGGCACAGACGCCGCCGACTGTCCAGATGACTCGCTTCATTGCTGCTGCTCCTTGTTCTCACCAACGTCAGATGCATACGCGCGGCAGAGAGTCTGCCCAAGATTGCACCGGTGTCGAACCTAGGTCCACTCACGTAAACTTATCGGCATGGACACCGTACGATTCGGCCGTGTGCTCGGTCTGGGAGCAAGATCCGCGGCGAAGACCCTGATTCATGCGGTCGACGCGGCCAGAGCGGAGGGCCCGCCGCGTACGGTATCGAATCAGCCACAGCGTCCAGCCGGGGTCGCTCACCCCCCAACTGAAACAACACCGGTGCGACAGGCAAGTCCGAACGTCGCCAGCACCGTACCGCAGAGTCGCGGCCTGGGCGAAGGAGCAAGACGATTTCACCATCTGGCCATCAAGCCCGCGGCCCGGCTAACCGGAGCGCTTCTGCTGGAGATTGCCGGGGTCTTCTTTGGCATCTTCGCTCTCTATGGAGCGAACACCATGTGGCGGGCTGGATGGAGTGGTCACTCGACGGGATTTCAGCGCCGCCCGTTTCTTGGAGGAGCCGCAATGCTGTTGGTCTTTGGATATTTCAGCATCAGCAGCTTTATGCAGGCGCGGCGCCGGGAGCGCGGCCGATAACAGGCTGGTGCAGCGCTGCTGAAGAGTGGGCACTGGCAGTTCTCAGGTAGCATAGCGACCATGAGCCGACGGCCAAAATCGGCATGGCATGTTGCGCTGTTCTTCGCGTGTATCCCCATGTTCGCGCAGCAGACTGCGGAAATCCCGCCGACCCACGGAGCCACTCTGGCCGGAACCGAAGTGAGATTGCCGGAGGCGTTCAAGACGAAGATCACCATCCTGGTGGTTGGGTTTAGCCATGCATCGCAGGAACAGATCGCGAATTGGGGACGGCTGATCTCGGCGGACTATGGCAAATCGCAGGAGGTGGACTACTTCGAGCTGGCGATGCTGGCAAAAGCTCCAAAGCTGCTCCGCGGCATGATTCTCAAGCGATTGCAGTCGACGGTTCGGTTCGATGAACGTCCGCACTTCATCCCGGTGCTCGAGGACGAGTCGGGGTGGCGCACGGCAGCGCATTACGACAAGCCCGACGATGCCTACATTCTGTTGGTGGACCGGAAAGGGACGGTCCTCTGGCAAACCGACGGTGAGCCGACGAACGCCGCCTACGCCCGGTTCAAGGCCGAACTGACCCGGGTGTTGGAGGCGCAGTCGGATCGAAGCCCGGGCCCCTCGAGCGCTCCGCCCCATTGAGCGATACTGAAGAGGCCGCGCCAACGGCTGAATAGGGTGGAGAAATGACGGAAACGGCGACTCTTCGCAAGACAGCTTTGAACACTACCCATCGCTCGCACAAAGCGAAGATGGTGGATTTCGGCGGTTGGGACATGCCAGTGGAGTACTCCGGCCTGGTGGCGGAGCATATGGCGGTGCGCACCGGCGTGGGCCTGTTCGACGTTTCTCACATGGGAGATATCCAGTTCCGCGGTCCGGGGTCATTGGCGGCGATTCAGCGCCTGTGCATGAACGATGTTTCGCGGCTGGCCGTGGGTCAGGCACAGTACTCGGCGATGCTGTATGAGAACGGAACGTTCGTCGATGACGTGATCGTGCACAAGCTCAGTGGGAATGACTATCTGCTCGTGATCAATGCGGGCACCCGTGAGAAGGACCTGGCCTGGGTTCGGCGGCAGGTCGGCGCCCTGCCAGGAATGCACATCAGCGATTATTCGGATTACTACACGCAGCTCGCCATCCAGGGCCCCAAGGCGCAGGCGACACTCCAGAAGCTGACGGACACGGACCTGAGCACGATCCGGAACTACTGGTTTACCTGGGGAAAGGTGTGTGGCCTTTACAACGTGATGATTGCCCGCACGGGCTACACGGGTGAGGACGGATTTGAAATCTATATCCCGTCCGATGCGCCCACCAGCGAGCGTGTCTGGGGCGAAGTGCTGGAAGCAGGCGCGGAGTTTGGGATTATCCCCTGCGGGCTTGGCGCCCGGAATACTCTGCGGCTAGAGGCAGCGATGGCGCTCTATGGACATGAGATATCGGAGACCATCAATGTCTTTGAGGCGGGG
>JAICMT010000055.1 GCA_025929125.1 Acidobacteriaceae bacterium
AGTACTAGTCGACAAGAATACGCGCCTCATCGTGCAGGGCATCACCGGCCGAGAAGGCACCTTCCACGCGAAAGGCTGCGCCGAGTACGCGAAGCAGTTCGGCAACGACATCGTCGTTGGCGGCGTCACGCCGGGCAAGGGCGGCACCACGCATGAGGGTTGGCCCGTCTTCAACACCGTGGAAGAGGCCGTGAAGGCCACTGGCGCCAACGCCACCATGATCTTTGTTCCGCCGCCGTTTGCGGCCGACGGCATCCTGGAAGCCGAAGCTGCCGGCCTGCCGCTCATCGTCTGCATCACGGAGGGCATTCCCACGCTGGACATGGTGAAGGTGTGGGAGGTGGTCAAGCGCTCGAAGTCGCGCCTCATTGGCCCCAACTGCCCCGGTGTGATCTCGCCCGGCAAGGCCAAGATCGGCATCATGCCCGGCCGCATCCATAAGGAGGGCTCGGTCGGCATCGTCTCCAAGTCCGGCACCCTCACCTATGAGGCGGTCTACCAGCTCACCACGCGCGGCATTGGCCAGTCCACCGCCATCGGCATCGGCGGCGACCCCATCATCGGCACCAGCCACATCGACGCGCTCAAGCTGCTCAACGAGGACCCGCAGACCGAGGCCATCATCATGATCGGCGAAATCGGCGGCACCGCCGAAGAGAAGGCGGCCGAGTACATCAAGGCCAACGTGAAGAAGCCGGTCGTTGGCTTCATCGCCGGGCAGACCGCGCCTCCAGGCCGCCGCATGGGCCACGCCGGAGCCATCATCTCCGGTGGTGAAGGCACGGCCGCCAGCAAGATGGCCGCGATGGAAGCCGCCGGCATCCGCGTGGTCAAGTCGCCCGCTGAGATGGGCTCCACTATGGCAGGCCTGCTCGGCAAGAAATAACCTGCTCTCCCCGACACCACAGGCGTGGCGCTCACCCGGGCGTCACGCCTTCATCTTTGCTGCTGGCTGCGATAGAAGATTCCCGCCGCTAAAAACACCAGCGCGACCATGAACGCGAGCTTGGCGTGCGCCACGGAGCCCAAATGGAAGGCGATCAGACTGTCCACCAGCCACGCCGCACATCCCACAAACCAGATCCACGCACTCCGTCGCATCGCGCCTCTTCGCTGCTCCTGCGTTGGACGTAAAAGAAAGCTATGCGGTGCTATCAGGAATCGACTGGGCTGACGTGCTCGCCGCGCCGCCCCGCATGAGGCTGCCGATCAGGATAGCCGCAACGATCAAGAAGCCTACGCTGCCTACGCTCCAGACGTAGGGATCCAGAAAGCGATAACGGCGATAATGCCAGCCGGGTCGCTGTCCCTGAAACTCGTCGATCGTGAGGGGGACGTTATCCCACGTCCTATAAAGTACGCCGAGCACGTCGCCCTGGTGGATAGGCTGCTCCGAAATCCTGCTTGCGACGATATCGGTCGAGAACCTGGGTGAGAGCGCGCCTCCCTGCACTCTCAGCTGGAAGTGGTCACTGACGCTGCCGCCCTTGCTTACGCTGGCCCTGACCGAGGTGACGGTGCCCACGATCACCTGCCGCGGAGAGTTCCGGTCGGTATTGCTCTCCTGCAGGTGCCAGGTCACGCAGGCCAGCACAATACAGATCGCGAGAGAGGTCAGCCTGCTTTTCCCCGAGCCGCCGTATCCCTTCCATCTGAGCATGAAGTAGAAATACAGCGCACCAGCCACACATGCGTAACTGACGTATTTCAGCCAGAAGAGGTTCACGATGCCTCCATCGCATTCTCCGGGATTGTAGCGTGGAAGATAGGCTTCGGCGATGCAGGAGGTTCAGAGCTAGTACACTGAAAGTAGCGCGTCTTGCGCTTCCAGGAGACAACTTTTGTCACAGCGCACTTTCAGCATCATCAAGCCCGACGCGGTCAAAGCCGGCCACACCGCCGCCATCCTCGCGGAGATCGAAAAGGCCGGCTTCAAGATCGTTGCCATCAAGCGCATGTCCATCTCCCGCGCTCAGGCCGAGGGCTTCTATCACGTGCACGCCGCCCGCCCCTTCTTCGGCGAGCTCACCGAGTTTATGTCCTCCGGCCCCATCTTCCCCATGGTGCTGGAGAAGGACAACGCCATCGCTGACCTGCGCACGCTGATGGGCGCTACCGACCCCGCGAAGGCCGACGCAGGCACCATCCGCAAGAAGTTCGCCGTCTCCATCGGCGAGAACGCCATCCACGGTTCCGACGCAGAAGACACCGCTGCCTTCGAGATCGGATACTTCTTCGCCGGAATCGAGTTGAAGTAAGGCAGTTGCTAGTTGTTAGTTGGCAGTTCTCAGAGGCTCCCACCGCAACTCACTCACAACTACAAGCTGAACAATTAGCAACTCTCAACTATCCATGGCTGGAACCAGCAACTCGCGCTACCGCGCGCTTCTTTTCGACTGCGACGGCACCATCGCCGACTCCATGCCGCTGCATTACGTTGCGTGGAGCAAGGCGCTGGGCGAGCATGGCTGCGAGTTTCCCGAGGACGTCTTCTACCGTTGGGGCGGCATGCCTGCGGCCGAGATCATCCGCACCCTCGCCGATCAGCAGGGACTCAACCTGCCGGTCGAGGAGGTGGAGCACCGCAAGGAGCAGCTCTACTACGAGTTGCTGCCTCGGCTGGAAGCCGTGCCCGAGGTGCTTGAGCACATCGACCTGAACCACGGCCACATCCCCATGGCCGTGGTCTCGGGCAGCACGCGCGAGTCGGTCACCAAGTCGCTCGAGATTCTTGGGCTGCTGGACAAGTTCGACACCCTGGTCTGCGCGGGCGACTACAGCCGCTCCAAGCCCGATCCCGAGCCCTTCCTGGTCGCCGCCCGCCAGCTCAACGTCGCGCCCGCCGACTGCCTGGTGTTTGAAGACACTGAGATGGGCATACAAGCAGCGACTGCAGCCGGAATGGCCTCGGTAAAGATTCTGCAGCCCTGGGAACGAAAAACGCGGCCGCGCTGAGTTCCAGCCACGGCCGCGCGTTCATTGCTTCCCGATTACTTTGTGAACAGCGAGAGGTCGATAGCGTCGCCCATCGCCTTGTAACCAGCGTCTCCCGGATGCAGGTGGTCGCCGTGGTCATAGGCGGGCAGGAACCTGTCTGGGTTGGCCGGATCCTGGGCCACCTTGTCGAAGTCGATGACTCCGTCGGCTACCTTCTGGGTCCGGATCCACTGGTTGACTGCGGTGCGCACGGCCTCGCCGGCCACTGAGGAGTAGCCCGCGCCCATATACGGCGTTAGCGTCGCCATGTACACCTTGATGCCATGCATGTGCGCGCGCTCGATCAACTGCTGGTATCCACCGATCAGGTCGTCGGCCGTGGGTGGTGGCGGAGGAGGTGTCACCGGCACCGGCGCATTGGGATTCTTCGGGCCGTAGCCGCCGCCAATGTCGTTGATCGCCTCCAACACGATCATGTACTTCACGCCCGGCTGCGCCAGCACGTCGCGATCGAAGCGGGTCAGCGCGCTGGGACCCGTGATGTGGCGCAGGACCCCGTTTCCGCCGATGCCCTCGTTCAGCACCGCAACGTCTGCGGTGCGCTTATCCGCAAGCAGCCGCCGCGCCAGTTCATCTGGCCAGCGAGCGTTGGCGTTGTTGGTGGCAAACGCGCCATCCGTAATGCTGTCGCCGAAGGCCACTACTGCGCTGGCGCGCGCGGGAGCCTCCACATCGACATTCTTCAGGAACACCCAGGAGCGAATCTCCTTGGGAGACTCGAACGAGGCCGCGCCTACGGTATTCCCTTCCGCCACATAGCTGGTCTGGTCCGCGGCCTGATGTTGCGAGAGCGTGGTGATCGTCTGCTGCGGCACAAAGACGCTGATCGCGAGATCCCCCTGTGCGGGCAACTTGATCGATACCGGATCGCTGATCATCAGCGCGCCCACCGGAATGCTCACGCTTTCGCGGCCGCCGAACGTTAAGGGAGCGACCGCTCCCTGAGCGGTATCGATGGTATTGCCGCCCTTGCTGATTGCTACGCTGGCCGGCCCGATTCGCAGCGGCTCGGTGCCGAACTCGTTGGTGAAGACGACGCGAATGCGCGAGCCTCCCAGAGAAACATGCACAATCTCGCGCAGGGTCATATCGCTGGAGCCGTAGATTGGCGGAGGCGGAAAGCGACGGAATCCCGCCGGAGGACCACCGGCCGGACGAGCGCCTGCCGCTGGAGCCATATTCCCCGCCGCAGGAGGCATGGGAGCAGCGTTGGCAACAGCGGCTGGAGCAGCGGGAGGCTCGGGAGCAGCCGGACTGGCGGGAGCAGCAGCCGGCGCTCCGGGCATGGCCGCAGCGCCAGGCCCCGCAGGAGCCGCGCCTGCCGGGGGCGCAGCAGGCGGTAGGCGGAACTGACGGGGAGCATTCAGCTGCTCAAATGGAGCGGCCGCCCAGGTTCCCACCCAGTGCTCTGCCGCTGGGGGCGCGGCCTGCGCAGCGACCATCGAAATACCCAGCAACCCTGGCCCAGCAATCAGCACCGCCATCCACGAACGAACCGGTCTCGCCTTCACGCCTTAACCCTCCTCGGGGCACTAAATTCTTAGCCGGACAATAGTACCTCGTCGCGCGCTGGGCGCGCCCCCTGGGTTTCACGTATAGTTGGCGGTGCGGAAGCAGGGCAGCCTGCAAACCACACGTGAGGACAACAACAACGATGCGATGGAATGGAGTTATTCTGCTATCCATGATGATGCTTGGAGTTGAGGGTGCAGGAGCGGCAGTGACGGTAACAAAGGCCGATTTCGGCAAGCTGAAGGACGGCAAAACCGCCGAGGTCTATACGCTGAAGGACGCCGACCTCGAAGTGAAGCTGACCAACTATGGCGCGCGCATCGTGGCCATCATGGCCAAGGGCCGCGACGGCAAGGTGGCCGACGTCGTCCTCGGGTATCCCTCGGTGGAGGGATATGTGAACGAAGGGTCCGCGAAGACGTACTTCGGCGCGATCGTGGGCCGCTATGGCAACCGTATCGCCGGTGGCACCTTCAAGATCGATGGGCACGAATACCACATCCCCAAAAACGACGGCAACAACGCCTTGCACGGCGGAGCCCATGGCTTTGATGAGCAGGTGTGGACAGCCAAGCAGATCGCCGACGGAGTTGAGTTCACGCTGCTCTCCAAGGATGGCGATGCAGGCTTTCCCGGCAACCTGACCGCGCACGTGCGCTACACCCTGGTGGGCTCCGCGTTGCACATCAACTACTCGGCGACCACAGATAAGCCCACGGTTGTGAACCTCACCAATCACTCCTACTTCAACCTCGGTGGACAGGACTCCGGCACCATCCTCAACGATGTGCTGATGATCAACGCCGACAAGTACACCCCGGTGAACAAAGACCTGATTCCGGTGGGTGGCCCTCAGCCGGTGGCCGGTACGCCGTTCGACTTCAGAAAGCCGACCCCGATCGGCCAGCGCATCCACGACAACAACGAGCAGTTGAAGATCGCCGGCGGCTACGACCATAACTGGGTGCTCAACGGGCCCAACGGCACGATGAAGCTGGCGGCCAAGGTCACCGATCCGAAGTCCGGACGCGTGCTGACCGTTACGACCACGCAGCCGGGCGTGCAGTTCTACTCCGGCAACTTCCTTACCGGGGCTTACAAGAGCGCCAAGGGAACGCCTTTCGCCAAGAACACCGGAATGTGCCTGGAAACGCAGCACTATCCTGACTCGCCCAACCAGCCCAACTTCCCCTCCACGGAGTTGAAGCCGGGCCAGACCATGCACTCGGAGACCGTCTTCACCTTCTCTGTAGAGAAGTAATTTCGGATCAGCAATCCAGACAAGAGAGAGCACAGCGAGTTCGCTGTGCTCTCTCTTTTTGCTCTGGGCCGCTTGGTACGGCCCTTCTCTATCCGAGCTTGCGCTTCAGGTCCTCTGCGATCAGCTTGCCGTGGAACCTGCCGTTCTCGATGAAGATCTCGTTGGTCCGCTCGCCCGCCACAATCACCCCTGCAAGATAGATTCCCGGGACATTCGATTCCAGCGACGCCGGGTCACACAGCGGGCAACGCGCATTCGATTCGTCCAGCTTCACGCCCAGCGCTTCGATGAAGCTGAAGTCCGGGTGATATCCGGTCAACGCGAATACGAACTGGTTGGGCAGCGTTAGCGGGCCCTCGGGCGTTGCCAGCGTGACCTCATCCTCTGCGATCGACTTCACGCTGGAATTGAAATAGGCCGACACCTCGCCGTTCTTGATGCGGTTGTTGATATCCGGCAGGATCCAGTACTTTACGTGGCGGTGCATCCCGGGCCCGCGGTGCACCAGCGTCACGCGCGCACCGTGCCGCCACAGGTCCAGCGCCGCAATGGCCGCCGAATTCTTGCCGCCGATAACCAGCACATCCAGGCCAAAGTACGGGTGCGGCTCGTGATAGTAGTGCGCCACCTTGGGCAGGTCCTCACCGGCAATGCCGAGGTAATTGGGCAGGTCGTAGTACCCGGTCGCGAGCACGATCTTGCGCGCGAGGTGCGTGACGGAGCGGCCGAAGCGGTCGGTGGTATGCACCGCGAAATTGCCGTCCGCGCCCGCAACCCGGTCGACCTTCTGGTATTGACGCACGTCCAGCCGGTAGTGCTCGGCGACCTTGCGGTAGTATTCGAGCGCCTCGGAGCGCGTGGGCTTCTGATTTGGGCTGGAGAACGGCATGTCGCCAATCTCCAGCAGCTCCGGCGTGGTGAAGAACGTCATGTGCGCCGGATAGTGGAAGAGCGAGTTGCACAGGCAGCCCTTGTCCACCAGCACCGCGGAGAAGCCCGCGCGCTGGGCGTCGATAGCACAGGCCAACCCGGTCGGCCCGGCCCCGATCACGAGCAGGTCGGAAGCTTCCGTGGTCGCCTGCGGCGTGCTCTTTTCGGCGGTCATCCCCTCCATTGTAGAGGGTTCGGCCTCAGTGGTCGCGGACGGAGCCGTCGACTTTGTCCCACATTTCGGGGAACTCCCACTCGGGGATGCCGCGCTCGTTATCGATCAGGTTGTCGTCGAGTTCGACGCCGAGTCCGGGGCCATCCAGATTGCCTTTGAGAATGATGTTGCCCTCGGTCATCACGAACGGCTTCTTGATGTAGCTCTTGCCCATGGGGCTGCGATCGACGTTGGGCGGTCCGCCCTTCACCGCCTGCAGCGACGGCACCTCGTGCGCGAGGAAGTTGGGGATGGACGCGGCCACATGCATGGAGGCGGCGAAGCCCACCACACCTTCTTTGGAGTGCGGCAGCATGTCGGCGTAGAAGGCCTCGGCCAGCGCGGCGACGGCCTTCAGCTCGGTGATGCCGCCGACGTGGGTGACATCCGGCTGCAGCAGTTGCGCGGCGCCTGCGGTGAGCAGGTCGCGGAACTGCCACTTGGTGACCATGCGCTCGCCGGTGGCAAACGGGAAGGTGGTCTTCTTGGCCATCTCGGCCATCAGCGGCAGGTCCTGGAATTGGATGGGCTCCTCGTAGAACCAGGGGCGGAAGGGCTCGAGTGCCTTGATGATTTCCATAGCGGCGGGCGGCTCATGTTCGCCGTGCATCTCGATGCCGAGGTCGAAGTTGGGACCGACCAGCTCGCGGATGGCGCGGACTTTTTCGACGAAGCCATCGATGTAGTACGGACTCTCCGACGAGCGCGAGAGCCTGCCCCGCGTGGACGAGACGCTGGTCTTCATCGACTTGTATCCGGCAGCGAGCACGTGAGTTTTGGTTTCCTCCACGCTTTCCGCCTGGCCGTAGCACTTGATGCGGTCGCGAGTGGGGCCGCCGAGCAGGTCGTAGATGGGCACGCCGAGGGCTTTGCCCTTGATGTCCCACATGGCGATGTCCACTGCGCCGAGCGCGGAGGTGAGGACGATGTCGCCGCGGTAGAACGCGTGCCGGTAGATGGCCTGCCAGTGGTGCGCGGGACGGCGCGCATCCTTGCCGATGAGATAGGGCTCGATCTCCTTGATGGCGGCGACCACGGTGGGAATGCGGCCTTCGACCGTGCCCTCGCCGATGCCGGTGATGCCGGCCTCGGTGTGCATTTTGACGAAGATGCTGCGCAGCGAGTTGACGGGAATGATCTCAAGCTTGGTGATCTTGAT
>JAICMT010000272.1 GCA_025929125.1 Acidobacteriaceae bacterium
AATTGCTATGCAGCAGCAGCTTCGCGCGGCCGGCATCGTGCTCACCATCCGATCCGCCGAGTTCGGCACCTTCTACTCCGATGTCACCCGCGGAATGTTTCAGATGTACATCCTCAAATGGGTGGGCTCCAACGAGGACCCGGACATCTTTCGCTACATGTATTCCTCGGCCAGCTTCCCGCCTCGCGGCGCGAACCGCGGCCACTACGTGAATCCCCAGGTCGATGCGCTGCTCGCCCGCGCTGCAGCCGAGACCGGCCCGCCCGCGGAGGTTCAGGCCCGGCGCCGCGCCGAGTACATCGAAGTCCAGAAGATCCTCGCCGACGAGATGCCCTCCGTACCGCTCTGGTACCCAGACAACGAGGTGCTCCACTCCCATCGCATTGAGAATGTAGTCTCACGCGGCCAGGGCAACTTCGACTTTCTGCGCTAAGCCGCCTTTGCCACCCGGCGATGGTTCGCGAGAGAATCGGTATATGGCCGAAATCATCACCAAACCAACCGAAACCGCAGAAGCTCCCGCCGGGCGGCCCGCATACGCTCCCAGCACCCACGGCGATAAGCCGGTGAAGCGGCAGATCGTCTGCTTCAGCTTCTACAAGGTGATGCCGGAGTGGAGGCGTCTGCCCGCCGCCGAAAAGGCCGCGCACAAAGCAGCCTTCGCTGAGGTGCTCCACCGCTGGGACAAACCCGGCGAGTTCCTCTCCCTCACCTACTCCACCGTCGGAACCCGCGGCGATGTGGATATGTGCGTCTGGTCCATTGGGTACGGAGTCGATGAGCTGAACCAGATGCGCAGCGAGCTGCTGCGCACTCCGCTCGGCGGATACCTGAGCACTCCGCATAGCTTCCTGGCCATGACCAAGCGCTCGCAGTACCAGATCGACCGCGCCGATGAGAGCGAGGGGGAAGGCCGCGGAGCCATTCGCCCCGGCGGACAAAAATACATCTTCATCTATCCCTTCTGGAAGACCCGCCCCTGGTACCTGCTGCCTATGGGCGAACGCAAGCGCCTGATGGACGAGCACATCCGCATCGGCCTGCTCTATCCGCGCGTCAAGCTCAACACCACCTACTCCTTTGGACTGGATGATCAGGAGTTCGTCGTCGCCTTTGAGACCAACTTCCCCGAGGACTTCCTCGACCTCGTCCAGCAGCTCCGCGAGACCGAGATCAGCATGTACACCCTCAAGGACTTTCCCATCTTCAGCTGCGTCCGGGTCCCGCCGCAGGAGATGCTCGATCGCCTGGGATAGGCCTGGGCGACAGTGGGCAGGCGAATACGGTCTTTCTCAAAGTGGAGTTGAGCTCAACTGGTTTCGAAATCTTCCGGCTGATCAGGCTGGACGCGAACTCTTCGCCAAAGCGGGACCGTAGCGTGCCTGTTTGGCAGAACCGCGCATTACTATTTATATAGTAGAGCTCTATGGCGCGGACAAAATCCAGCATCCTCACTCCCGCCGAACGACGCGTGATGGACGCCGTCTGGACCCTCAAACAGGCCAGCGTCAACGACGTTCTGCAGATTGTTTCGAAAACCGCACCCGTCGCCTACACAACAGTCATGACCGTTCTCAAGGTGCTTGAGGAAAAGGGCTACGTGACGGCAAGTCGTGACGGAAGGATCCTGATCTACAGACCCAAATCATCAAGAAACAAAGCTCAAACCCAGGCGTTGCGCCACCTCGTTGGGGAGTTCTTCGACGGTTCAAAGACTGCATTAGCGCAGCACATACTTCGGCAGCCAGACATCAGCAGAGCGGAACTGGAATCTCTGGAATCGATGATCCAGGTCGCCCTGGCGAAGAAGGATTCCTGATGAATTCTTCGTTCATCCTCTCTCTTGGCCTGGATCAGTTCGCCCAGAGTCTGGCAATCGCGTTGATTCTGAAATGGGCCCTATTCGCGAGCCGCGACTGCCCGGCGGCTTTTCGCTACAGACTCACCATGGTTGCGATGGCAATTTCAGTTCTCATGCCATCGTGCGCCTTTCTGCCGGCCTGGCATCATCTTGCGTCCTATGCGCCTGTCGCATTGCGCTCTCCGGAGATCCACGCAGCCATCTCGCGCACGACACCTTTGGCACGCCATTTTTCCATCAGTGACTTCTTGCTGGCATTATGGGCAGTCGGCGTTGTGGTGAGTGGCGTACGCATCGTGTTGGAACTACGGCGACTCGGACAGATCGCGCGAACCGCCGCAATACGTTCTCGCTTCGCCGAGGTCGCGGTAGCCACCCATCGCGCTGTGCCCGGCCCTATGGTCGTTGGTTACACCAGACAGCTGATCCTGCTGCCGCCCGACTTAGCCGATCGTCTGCCGTCCAACACTTTGAGTGCGCTTCTAGCGCATGAATACGCGCACGTGACGCGACGCGATACCTGGGCAGCCTTGGCCCAGAGAATCCTCACCGCGATACTTTGGTGGAATCCGGTGATGCATTGGATGAATCGCCGCCTCAACGAAGAGCGAGAGAAAGCCTGTGACGCAATAGCCGCGGCAAAGTACGGGGGCACTGCTCAATTCGCCAGAGCCTTGGTCGACTATGCCCGCCTCGCACTGGACTGTGAGCCCTCGCCTCTGGCACTCAGCGTTGCCGCTGACAAGTCTCAGTTGGGTCGAAGGGTGCACTCTCTTCTCATGACGGACTCCGCAACCATCCGCCGTCCCATGTTGGCAGCGTTTTGCGGCCTATCGATATTGCCATTGGCGGGGATCGCAATCGCCACGCCTCGCATAACAGCCGCAACTGCAAGTTCGCTTCCGTCCACGAATGCCCCCCAGAACTCTGGCTTCGATCCTGATACCGGCTACCTCATAGCGGCACAAGCAGCATTGGGAGCCGATTCCCCTGCACTGGTTGGCCCTGGAAATCCACAAAGTCGAAGCTCAACACTGCGACTCGCGAAGGAAGGCAAGCAGAGCAAAGCCGAGAAACAAATGCCCAGTCGTTCTCGGCAACACGACGTCCCTGACCACGAATACCGGCAGTACGACCAGATCACCGATAGCTATCGGAAATACAACGCCTACCAGCAATACCGCCAATACGATCCGATCACCGATCAGTATCGGAAATACGACACGACCTACCAGAAGCCGTAAGGGACTACCTCACCACCAAAGAACCAACCGTCGACTCACTAGAGAGACGCCTAGATGTTACTACGATAAAAATAGTAGAACACCACAGTAAATCGCGGAAATTCAGCAAGAAAGTGGAAAACAATGAATGGTATGACTCGCCGGGAATTCAGCGCGGCCCTTGCCGCACTTGCCGTCTGGCTGCCAACGAGAACTCGAGCAATGGCTGCTCTATCCCAAGGACCGAAGCTTTTAGAAGTAAGCAGAGGGCCTTCCAAAGTCACCATTCTGGGGTTCGGTGACGCTCGCGACGATTCTTGGTTTTCCCCGAAGGTTCGTGCCGCGTTCGATGGATGCAATCAGCTCTGGCTTGAGACCGTACCTCCTTTCCTGGCAGCCCAAAGCCCGGCTGTGCTCCGTAGGATCGACAATTTGCGGCACACGAAAGGAAAGACATTCCTTGACTGCCTCACCCCCGATGTTCGAAGGCGTG
>JAICMT010000028.1 GCA_025929125.1 Acidobacteriaceae bacterium
CCCTCGAACTGGTCACCTGTGCGGAAGGTCAGCCGGACCCACAGGCCTTCGCTGCGCGGCCGGGCGAGAAATGTCCGCCGGGTCAGACGCTCGGGGTTGGTCGTGTCCGTCAGGTTGAAGTCGCGTACGAAGCTGATGTGCTTGATGTCGGCCAACGGCAGCGGCAGTATGCGACCGCCGAGGTCCAGAAGCTCCACAGCTCCCGCGTGCACGAACCCCGCGTTCGGCAGATAGCCGGGCAGGGCATCGCCGGAGAACCGGCGCACCAGAACCTTCTTGCGGGAGGAGGAGGACATGGCTGGCCTGTGGCCTTGAGGAGCCACGCCGTGATTGTCGCATGCTCAGGGCAGGACGTCACGAAAATCACTGAAGACAAGAGTGGTCACAGCCTTGGGAACATGCTAAAATAGGCTCTTGTGCCGCGTTGTTGCGGACTGCTAAGCTTCTGATTTTGCAGTATTTGTATCCCAGTTGAGAGGTCCGGCGCCAGCGCCGGCGGAGAGCAGCTTAAACCTATGGCCGATTATATCTACCTGCTTGAAAGCCGTCTTTCGCAGGCACAGCAGAAGGCACTTCAGGCAGTGCGGGAGATCGCAAAAGCCAAAGGACTGACGGTGTTTCTGGTAGGTGGCGCGGTTCGCGATCTAACCAGCGGCTCGCCCGTGCGCGATCTGGATGTAGCAGTTCAGGGAAACGCTCTCAAGCTAAAGAAAGAATTGGAGAAAGCTGGGGCCTTGTTCTCCGGCGAGCTCGAACCCCTGCAGGCGCTGTTTGTGGAGTTTCCTGGCGGCGTGCGCATGGAGATTTCCAGTACCGTCACCATCACCTTCCCCAAGCCAGGCAAGCCCGTGGTCAAGCCCGGCACCATCCACGATGACCTGCGCAGCCGCGACTTTACCGCGAATGCCATGGCGCTCTCTCTGAACGACGGCTCCTACGGCCTGCTGATGGATCCGCTGAATGGTGTCGCGGACATTGAGAACCGCGAGCTCCGGCTGGTCAATGGATATGGGTTCATCGAGGATCCAGTGCGGATGATTCGCGCGGCCCGATTCTCCGCCCGACTGGGCTGGCAACTGGAGGAGCGCACCCGCTCGCGCTACGACACTGGCAAGGAAGAGGGCTACATCTCCGCCATGTCCTCCTTCCAACGCGGGTATGAGCTGGAAGAGATCGCGCATGAGGATGACCCGCTCCGCGTGCTTCAACGCCTGGAGCAGGAGGGCTGGATGAAGGTGCTCTGTCCGGCCTGGACCTCCGCCAAGGTCAATGTCGCAGAGCTGGAGAAGCTGCGCGATGCGCAGGGGCAACTGTTCACCCGGGGTATCCACGCCGATCCTTCGGCCGCGCAGTTTCCGCTGCTGACGGCCAAGATGCAGAGCAAGGATGTTACCTCGCTCAAAAAGAGCTTCCCGCGCCGCACTTTCGTCTCCCACATTGACGCGCTCGAGGCCGAAGGCAAGAAGTTCGCCGCCGAGCTCACCGGCAAGCAGGCCGCGACACCATCCGCCGCCTGGAAGCTGCTGATGGCCGGTCGTCCGGAGGCCGTGCTTCAGGCCGCGTACGCCGTCCGCAATGCACCGGTGCAGGCTAAGTTCAAGAGCTTCTATACCGATTGGCCGCAGGCACGGCAACGCATTCCCTATACGCTGATGCAGGAGATGCGCATCACTCCGGAGCTGCCGGGCTACGACGATCTGGTAGAAAAGCTGTTCTTCGAGCTGATGGACGGGAAGCTGGGCACGCCGGAGGAGATGAAAGCGTTCCTCGAGCCCTATTCGCCTCCGGCTCCGCCGCCCCCGGTGCATCTGCGGCGCCCGCGTGCGGCGCGCAAGGAGGCCAAAGCCCCGCGGCCGCGCAAGAAGGCCGAGGCGCTGCCCAAAGACATGGACGAAGCAGCCGCTGCCGCCGTCAAAGTTGCCGGGAGTGCCGGTGGCGATGCTGTCGCCGAGTTCGCGGCCCAGGCTCCAGGCTCCGCCGAGCGTAAGCAGGCGCGCGTCAAGCCTCCCGCCCGGCTGGCTGCGAAGGAACTCGTCGCCAAGCCGAAGGCCGTCGCGAACCCGGTGCCTGCGAAGGCCGCCGCAAAGAAGGCAGCGGTCAAATCGAAGCCGGATCCGGCCAAGAAGGCACCAGCAAAGAAGCAGCCCGCCAAAAAGGCTGCTGCCGCCAAAAAGGCTGCAAAGCCGGCCTCCAGGCCTGTCAAAAAGGCAGTTGCGAAACAGACTCCCCGCAAGGTTGCGAAACCCGCGCCTAAGAAAGCTCCGCCGAAGAAGGCCGCACCCGCAAAGAAATCCGCTCCGGCCAGAAAGCCTGCGAAGAAGCCGGCCAAAGCCATAGCCAAGAAGCGCCGCTAGGCACAACGCAGCATCCGGTCGAGCCTTGTACCCTCAGCCGAAAGGTGGGACGTATGGTCGTACCCGTACTTCTGGGTTCCGTACGCAGCGACCGTATGGGCGAGCGCGTCGCCCGATGGGCCGTGCGCCAGCTTGACGCCCGTGGCCACGAGGCCGTGCTGATCGATCCTGTCGCGCTGCAGCTTCCCCTGCTTGACCGCATGTGGAAGGAGATCAAGAGCGGGCCGCCGCCCGAGCATCGCCAGCTCTACGACACGCTCAAGCCACTGGCCGAACTCTACGCCCGGGCCGACGGCTTCTGCATCGTGAGCGGCGAGTACAACCACAGCATTCCTCCCGCGCTCTCGAACCTGCTCGACTACTTTCTGGAAGAGTACTTCTGGCGGCCCTCCGCCATCGTCTGCTACTCGGCCACGTCGTTCGGCGGAGTGCGCGCCGCAATGCAACTACGCGCCATGCTGGCCGAATTGGGCATGCCCTCGATCCCCTCGATTCAGCCGATTCCTGCGGTGGGGGGCGCTCTAACCTCGGACGGTCTGCCCCTCACGCAGCAGCTTGCAGAAAAGACCGGCAGATTCTTCGAGGAGTTCGATTGGTACATGCGCGCGTTCCAGTCTGAGCGCAAGCAGGGCAGGCCCTACTAGGCGCTCAGGGCTTCTTCGTCTCCGCGGCCGGCGAAGCCGTATTCACGACGCAGCCGGTCAGATCGAAATCCAATTGCGTGACGTTCTGCACCTCAAAATGTAAAACCGACGGAATCTCATAGCCGGCCACCGTCTGGTACTTGGCGGCCAGGGTGATATAGACCGGAGGAGCTGTCTGGGGCTGCCGCACTTCACTTCTTACCTCTGAGATCGTCCGTCCCCTCGCGGTGTCCGTAAAGGTGGGCATCGCGACGGTGTCATTGCCATCTGTAATCACATGTACCCGGGTGAGCAGCATATCTTTGTCGAAGTCTTCATCCACGCTCGTCTTCGGTGCAATGGCGGCCAGATGAGTTCCCTCCGGGGTGAACGAAATATTGGTGGATTTGTCCGGGAGCGGGACCATGGCGCCGTTCAGGTATGCATTCCAGGACTGGAAGTAGCCCTCCAGCATCTGCGCAATGCCCTCCCTCATCTTTGTTGTACCGTCCTGGAGGTTCGCCGGGGCAGGTGCGGTTTCGCCCCAGTGCACTTCAGCCTTGGATCGCAGAGTATTGTGCACCGTGATGTTGACCGAATTCAGATACTTCACGGCTGGGTGGTCCTCGCCGATGTCCTTACCGGATGCCCGGCTCAGAAAATCCTTCCAATCGGCGGATACCTTGCAGTCGAAGGTCCGGAGCCCATCTGCGGTGGGCGTGTAGTAGGTGGCGCGAGCAAGCAGATAGCGCTGCATTGCGGCATCTGCCTGGGTTCCCGCGCTGCTCGCAGTGAGCAAGAGCATGACCACAGCAGGCATCACAACCAGGGCTTTCAAGTTCCTGTATCGCATGCGGCGATCATACGGGCGGCCTTTCCCGGACACAACATAGTTCTGACCATCGGAAACGTTATAGCGGCCAGGGGTTCCATTACTGGCAGCAGGTCAGCAGCACAAACAGGACCACCCAGAGCACTCCCATCGAGTGCCAGTACCAGCCGACGCAGTCCACCAGGATCTGCCGGCTTTCTATCTGCCGGAAGCCGAAGAGTCCTATGATCGCGAGCAGCAGCGCGGCCACTCCGGCCATCAGGTGGACCGCATGGGCGTAGGTCATGATGTAGAACGCGTGCCCGCTCAGGCTGTTCGAGCGGAAGGCGATGCCTTCCAGCGCCAACTGCCGCCAGGCGACCATTTGACCGATCAGAAACGTGACGCCCAGCACCAGCGTGGCGGTCAGCCACGGCAGCGTTCGCAGCGAGGTTGGCCGGCCCAGCCCGAACCACTCCTCCATTGCGTCGATGGGGTGGAACATCCGCCGGCGCGCCACCTCCATCGTCACCGAACTGAGTAGCAGCGCCGCTGTATTCAGCCATAGGATTGGAGGCACCGCGGTCGGCAGCCATTGGCTGATCGCAGGGTCGTAGGCGTACAGGTGTCGATTGCTCTGCGAGAGGAAGAACACCACCACGATGCAGAGGAAGAACATGAACACCGCGGCCAACACCAGAAATAGGCCATGGCGGTAGGTCGCCAGCCGGTCACCGGGCCGGCGCCTCTGTCCCGCGGAATCGTTCCAGCCCTCGTTGTCGCCTCCGCCGCCGGTGCGTTTGAGGTCGCCTCCGTTTGGCGGACGCCGACCGTTGCCGCCGTCGTTTTCTTCCGTTCGGCGGGAGCGGCGGTCGATCTCCGGAGGTGTCAGAATGACCGGCATGTAGAACGCCTCGGCGGCTGGATGCTGTCGAGCTTACTCGTATTTTGGACGGCTGACCACCCGAAGTGGAGTGGGCGGAGATTCCGGTTTTCTAAAACTGCTGCGGCTGCAATGCGGCTGCTTTCGTTAGGATGCGCCGCTGGTTCACTCGGGTGTACCCGTGGGTAGCCGCTTCCATGAATTCTGCGCTTTGCCGACCTGCCGCCGCTGTGCATCAGCATCGGATAGAGTCTTAGCAGTAAGAAAGGGGAACGCCATGGTGCGGATGGTTCTGCACTGGATCCTGAATGCGGTTGCGCTGCTGATAGTCTCCCGGCTGGTGCATGGGTTTGAGGTGACCGGCCTCGGCTACGCGATGATCGCCGTGATTGTGATCGGGCTTCTGAATGCCACACTGGGTCTGCTGTTGAAGATCATCACGCTGCCACTGGGTATTCTGACGTTCGGCGTGTTCTTCCTGATCGTGAATGCGTTCATCCTGCGCTTCGCCTCGACGTTCGTACCCGGTTTCCGGGTGCTCACCTTTTCGGCCGCATTCTGGGGAGCGCTGACACTGGCCCTGCTGCACCTGCTGTTCGGATTTCTTTTCAACTCCGGTCGAGAAGCGGCGCGCGACCGCAATTATCGCATCGAGGGCTAGAGGCTTTGGCGAAGACGATTGCGGCCATCCGCTCCGGTACGGAGCCCTTGGGCAAGCTGCCGGAGGCCGCCTTTCACAAGTGGCTGGAAGAGCCGCTCCGCTGCGCGAAATGCGACGTGACTTACAACCTGGTCGCCGACTGGGACTGGGCAAGCAGCCGCTGGTTCGAGGAGGAGTCCAGAGGCCCGATTCGGATGCTGAAGAAGGCGATCCAGAGCGGGCATGCGGTTGGCCACCGGGTGACGCATCTGGAGACGTCGGGGGTTGTGGTGCGAAGCGTTACCGCTACGCCGAATCCCTAGTGGCCTGCGCCTGCTTGTGGCGGCGAACCGTCTCCAAAAAGAACTGGTGAACGCGGGTATCGCCTGAGAGCTCCGGGTGGAAGGTGGCGGCCATCAGGTGCCCGTACCGCACCAAGGTGGGAGAGCCGTCGCGGCTGGCCAGCGTTTCCACCTCAGGGCCGGTGGAGCGTATCCGGGGCGCCCGAATAAAGACCATCTCCAGCGGACCGCCGGGCAGCTCTGTCTGGCTCTCGAGGATCGCGGAGTCGATCTGCCGGCCGTAGGCGTTGCGTTCCACGGTCATGGGCAGCACGCCCAGCGAGCGCTGCGGCGGGTTTTCGACATCAGTAGCGAGCAGGATGGCTCCCGCGCAGGTACCGAAGGTCGGCGTCTCTTGGACGAAGCTCTTGAGGAGGTCAAAGAATCCGTTGCGCTCGAGAAACTTGAGCATGGTGGTGGATTCGCCGCCGGGCATGATGAGACCGTCGAGCCCTTCGAGCTGATCCGGTGTTCGCACCAGGCGCGGCTCGGCTCCGAGCTCACGCAGAGTGCGTGCGTGGGCTTCATAGGCGCCCTGCAGGGCAAGTACGCCGATGACAACCGTCGGGCTGGATGTGGGAGCTTCAGTCATGCGTGAGTTTGTGCTGACCAAAACTAAAGCGCCGGAGCTGCTCGGCTCCGGCGCTCGAATTTTGCCGGGCGATTTACTTGGTTGAGGGCAGCTTGGTTTCCGGTACGCTCGGCGCCGGGGCACCCGCAGGAGGCAGCGACTTCAAGGTTGGCGGAGTAGCCGACTGCTGGCTCTTGCGGAATTCATCGAAGGCTGCGCGGATCTGGGTCTGTAAAGCCGCAATCTTCGGCTGAGCGATCTGATTGATCTGCTGATTTACCTGCGGAGCTTTGGTGAGGAAGGCGGTGCCTGCCGGCGATTTGTAGAAATTCACGATTGCGGTCAGCTCCTCCTCGCTGAAGCTGTTGCTGTAGATGGTCACGAATTCCGGCGCCATCGTATTCCAGTTCAGTTCCTGTTGGAACATGCCGGATACCTTCTTTTCGAACTCGTCCAGACGAGTTTTCTGCTCCGGCGAGGGAGCGGCGCCGGTGACCTGCTGGGCGGCATCATCCACCTGCTTCATCAGATTGGCCGAGAGCTGCCCGATCATCTGCTCGCTGTGGAGGATGCCGATAAGCTCCTGCGCCTTGGCGCGCTTTGAGGCATCGTCGGCGCGGGCAGTGAGAGGGAGGGCCAGAGCGAGGGCGAAAACAACCAGACTTCGATTCATACGAGACCTTAGGTGCGCTGGGTCGGCGCACAGAAAATGGGATAGGGTTCAGCGGTTAAGGCTACCATGCAGACGCTTTTACCAGCCGCGTGTCTGCATCAGGTGCTGCTCTTCGATAGCGGCGGCGGCGAGCCCCTTCATACTGCCGGTTACGGCTTCCGACGCCTCGGCCAGAATCCGGGGATCGTTGTAATGGGTAGTAGCCAGAACGATGGCTCGCGCGCGGGAGACGGCTTCTTCGCGCTCGACCGAATTGTTCTCCACGTCCAGCGGAGTGGCGCGCTCCTTCATAAAGATGCCGGAGCCGACAAAGACGGTTTCGGCGCCGAGCTGCATCATCAACGCGGCATCGGCCGGCGTTGCAATACCGCCTGCCGAGAAGTTCGGAACCGGCAGCTTGCCGGCTTTCGCGACCATCCGGACCAGTTCGTAAGGAGCTTGGTGGGTTTTGGCAGCGTGGTAGAGCTCATCTTCGGAAAGCACGGTGAGCGCCTGGATCTCACGCCGCATGGTGCGCATGTGCATCACCGCGTGTACCACATCGCCGGTGCCAGGCTCGCCCTTGGTGCGAATCATGGCAGCACCTTCGGAGATCCGGCGCAGCGCTTCGCCCAAATTGCGAGCGCCACAGACAAACGGCGTCTTGAAGGCGTGCTTGTCGATGTGATGGGTTTCGTCGGCAGGCGTCAGCACCTCGGACTCATCGATAAAATCGACGCCAATCTCTTGCAGCACCTGCGCTTCGGCAAAGTGGCCGATACGCGCCTTGGCCATGACCGGAATGGTGACGGCATCCATGATCTGCTTGATCAGCTTCGGGCTGGCCATGCGGGCCACTCCGCCTTCGGCCCGGATCATAGCCGGCACCCGCTCCAGCGCCATTACGGAGATGGCGCCCGCCTCCTCGGCGATGCGCGCCTGCTCCACGTTCATGACGTCCATGATGACGCCGCCCTTCAACATCTCGGCCAGGCCCAGCTTCAGACGCAGGGAAGAAGAGTTGAAGTCAACACGAGGATGGCCGTTCTGGGCGATGCCGGAGGTTGTGTCTGCCATGGGAATAGGTCCTCAAACAGCGGCTCATCGGAGGAACAGAAAGGCGCCGCCGCCAACATCCAGTCTACCAGTTTCAACAGCGCCGGTCGGCGGCTAGCGGAGTGCGGAAACTCGTCTAAGGGACTGAGCCAGCGCGGCTGCTTCGTTTCACAGAGACAGCCGTAGTTCAAGGTATGGATGTTCCCGCGTGACTAGAATTCAATGCCGCGCTGAGCCAGAATGCCTTTCTGGTAGGCGTGCTTCACTTCACGCATTTCCGTGACGGTGTCGGCCAGATCCACGAGCAACGGATGGGCATTGCGTCCGGTGAGGATCACGTGAGTCATCTCAGGCTTACGCTTCAGGACATCCGCGACGGCTTCGGGCGACAGCATCTTGTATCCGATGGCGTAGTTGATCTCGTCCAGTACGACCAAGTCCCAATCTCCGGAGAGGATAGCGGCTGCCGATTCTGCCCATGCCTCCTCCACCATCCGGAGGTCCTCTGGATCCGTTTCGGCGCCTCCGACCTTGACGAATCCTCGGCCGAGCTGCCGAATGACGAACTGCCGGCCGGTGGAGGCGGCCGCATCGGCCGCGAGAGCCGAGTTGAGGGCCTCAGCGGAGTCCAGTTCGCCGTAGTGCCACGACCCCTTGAGAAACTGCAGAAAAAGGACGCGCATACCGTTCCCGGCAGCACGGAAGGCCGTGCCCAGGGCGGCGGTGGTTTTGCCCTTTCCAGGGCCGGTGTTGATCAGAATCAGGCCACGCCGGGGCGAAGCATCGGAGCTTTCGGAGAGATCGGACATATAACTGTTATAGATGGGCGATTCGGCTCGCGATCCGGAGGCGTGGATTCCGTGGCATGGAGCCACCTAATGTCCGCAGTGGTAAGGATGGCCGGCGAGAATGGTGAGCGCGCGATAAACCTGTTCGGCGAGCACCGCGCGGGCCAGTTCGTGCGGCAAGGTGATGCGGCCCAGTGAGAGCAGAAGGTTTGATCGCCTTCGGCCGGCCTCGGACCATCCATCCGCGGGCCCGACGGCCAGCACCACGTTTTGTGTGCCCGAATCCCGCAGACCACCCAGGTAGGTGGCAAACTCCTCACTTGTTAGCTGCTTGCCCCGGCTATCGAGAAGAATCAGTTGCGGTGCGGTGCGGCCGGTCAACCGGTCCAACCAGCCAAGAAGCCCGGCTTCCGACGGATGGTTCACCAGCTCTGTATGGGCGTAACGCCCTGCCCGCTCAACGTAATCGTCCGTCAGCGCCCCGGCAGGGGATGACTTTGCTTTCGATCGTGGAGCTACCGCGGTCAGGAATAGATTCATGACGGGAAAGATAGCAGTCTTGCAACTATGGTTTTTTGTAACATCCGTGCCTGATTGGGTTTCTTTTCCCCAAAGGTGTCATTCCCATCCGGCGAGGGAGGCCGAAAAATAGAGGAGATTGAGAAGAAGTTCCGGTTTGACGGGCCCGAAGTGCAATGGAATACGAATTGCTGGCTGGTTACTGAAGGTTAAAGGAAATGTGGTTACTCATGGTTTCCTGGTGCCGCACAGGCGCTCTAGTCAAGGAGATTTGGATGAAGAAGTTTTTTTCGGCACTCGCCATTCTGATGCTGGCCGTTGTTGCCGCCGCACAGACGACAAACGGCACAATCACGGGCAGCGTAGTGGATCAGTCGAATGCCTCGATCTCCGGAGCAACAGTGACAGCTACGTCGCTCGATACGGGTGATAAGCGAATGGCGACCACGACGAAGGTCGGAGCGTATCGCATCGACTCGCTGCGTCCCGGGAACTACAAGGTCGAAGTAAGCGCTCCTTCGTTTGCAGGCAGGACCATCGATGAGGCGACTGTGAACGCGTCCGTCGTCACCTCGCTAAACGTGACGCTTTCCATCGGGACCGCATCGACGAATGTCGAAGTGAACGCGGCTGACATGCAGGCTCTGAAGACGGACAGCGGGGAACTGAGCGAGACGCTGTCATCGCTCGAGATCAAGACCCTGCCCATTTCGAGCTTGAACCCTTACCAGCTTGCAACCAC
>JAICMT010000086.1 GCA_025929125.1 Acidobacteriaceae bacterium
GCGAATCCCAGTCGAGAGTCATGAAGCGGAAGGTCGGGTCGACGTAGGGGTTGAGGATTTCGAGGTTGGGCAGGTACTTCTCGGCAATGCGCGGCCAATAATGGACTCCGGCGCCGCCGAGAGGATCGACGGCAAGTTTCAAGGCAGTGCCGCTGAGCGGACCGAAGTCGATGACGCTGCCGAGATCGTCGACGTACTCCGAGATGTAATCGTGGCGTCGGGTGGTGGCGGCGTGGAGTGCCAGCGCGAAGTTTTCTCGGTTCACGCCGGTCAGCCGGTCCGCGATCAACTGGTTGGCACGATTCTCAATCCATTTGGTTGCCGAGGTATCTGCCGGACCGCCGTTGGGAGGGTTGTATTTGAAGCCGCCGTCCTCGGGTGGGTTATGCGATGGCGTGATGACGATGCCATCCGCTTGGGACCCGCCCCCGTTGGCTGCGTTGTAGCAGAGGATCGCGTGCGAGAGCGCGGGAGTCGGCGTGTAGCCCAGATGCTCGTCGACCCGCACCTCGACGCCGTTTGCCGCCAGCACCTCGAGGGCAGTTGTGAAGGCCGGCTCGGAGAGCGCGTGCGTGTCTTGCGCCAGAAACAAGGGCCCGGTTGTACGCTGTGACGCGCGGTACTCGACGATCGCCTGCGTGATCGCAGCGATGTGGTCGTCGTTGAAGCTGCCTTGCAGCGCATTGCCGCGATGGCCGGAGGTGCCAAATGAGACTCGCTGAGCGGGATTGTCCGGATCGGGCCGGACCGCGTAGTACGCGGTCACCAGGCGCGGAATGTTGACGAGGGTGTCGGGCGAGGGAAGCGTTCCCGGCTGATTGGTCGCGTCTGGCATCTGCGTTCTGTCCTTGAAGGTTTGCTTCGCGATGGCTCTGTCGAGCAGTGAATGAGATGCGGCGCGCCGGGCTGTGCGTTTCGGATGGGTGGCCGCTCCGTCCGGTGGTTAGAGTAGAAGATTCGTGCACTCGCTGCCAATCAGAGCTTCTGTCACACCTGACGCACTCTGGGGCACCCAGAGACGGTACAGTTCTTTGGCAGCGTAAGATTCCGGTATGCGTACTGCAGCCGTCACCAGCCGCACCCATCCGCTGCTGAAGCAGTTACGCGGGGCATTTGCCGGCAATCTTCGTCTCTCCGGTGGGCTGGTTGCGATCGAAGGCGAGCACCTGATTTATGAGGCGTTGCGCAGCGGAGTGAGGCTGGAGCGGGTCTTCCTCGCGGATGACCGTTCGGCACCCGAGTGGCTTCCTGAGGGTGTTGCCGTGCTGGAGGTGGACCGCGAAGTGCTGCGCTCGGCGGCGGAAACTCTGTCACCGCAGGGAATCGCCGCGCTGGTTCGCGCGCCTGAGTGGCGTCTGGATGAGGTGTGCCGTCCAGAGTCCGGGCCGCTGGTTCTGATCGCTGCGGGTCTGCAGGATCCCGGCAATCTGGGCACTCTCGTCCGCTCTGCCGAGGCGTTCGGAGCCGCCTGCGTTCTTACCACTGCTGGAACGGTGAGCGTCTGGAACGCCAAGGCAGTTCGCGCCTCCGCCGGATCTGCGTTCCGTCTGCCAGTGGTTCGTGTCGCCAGAGAGGATCTGCTCGATCTCCGGCACAAGGGTGTTCCGATTCTTGCCGCGGTCGCGCAGGATTCGCGCGAAGGGACGCCGCCGATCGAAGCTGCAGAAGCGACTCTCCATGGGGCCTGCGCGCTGCTCATCGGGAACGAGGGGTCCGGGCTTACCCAGGAGTGGCTTGGCGTTGCTACGGGCCGCATCGCTATCCCAATGCCCGGGCCAGTCGAGAGCCTGAATGCCGCCACTGCCGGCTCCATTCTGTTGTATGAGGCTGCGCGCCAGCGCGCGGAACGCACGTCATGAGCCTGTTCGAGTCCTCGCCACTTGCTGGGGCGGCATCGGCTGCCAGAATGCGAGCGCCGCTGGCCGAGCGCCTGCGTCCCGCCACGCTGGACGAGTTTGTTGGGCAGGAGCAGCTGCTCGGTCCCGGGAAGCCGCTCCGCGTGGCGATCGAGCACGACGACACCACCTCGATGATCTTCTGGGGACCGCCTGGGACGGGCAAGACGACGCTTGCAAAGATCATTGCGGCGCGCACCCAGGCTAACTTCATCGAGTTCTCGGCCGTAATGTCCGGCATCAAGGAGATCAAAGAGGTGATGACCGCAGCCGAGAAGGCCTCGCGGTTCGGCTCCGGCACCCGCACTATTCTGTTCATCGACGAGATCCATCGCTTCAACAAGGCGCAGCAGGATGCCTTTCTGCCTTATGTCGAGCGCGGATCGATCCGACTGATCGGTGCTACCACGGAGAACCCTTCCTTCGAGCTGAATGCTGCGCTGCTGTCGCGTTGCCGCGTGTACGTGCTGCAGCCGCTGACAGAAGCGCAGGTGATTGGACTGCTGGAGCGGGCACTGACAGATCCGGACCGCGGCCTCGGGAGCTCAGGTGTTTCTGCCGATGAGGACGCGCTGGCCACCATCGCCTCCTACGCCAGCGGAGATGCTCGCAATGCCCTGAACGCGCTGGACGTTGCGGCCAGCCTGGCCGGTGACTCGCCCAGTCAACGTATCACGCGCGAGTCGGCGGCCGAGGCCCTGCAGCGGCGCGTCCTGCTCTACGACAAGCGGGGCGAACAGCACTATGACCTGATCTCCGCGCTGCATAAGAGCGTACGCAACTCTGACGCCGATGCGGCGCTTTACTGGCTGGGAAGGATGCTGCAAGCGGGCGAAGACCCGATGTATGTTGCGCGACGAGTTGTCCGCATGGCGGTGGAAGACATCGGCCTGGCCGCCCCGGAAGCTCTGAACCTCTGCCTCTCCGCGAAAGAGGCGATGCATTTTCTCGGCTCACCGGAGGGTGACCTTGCGCTGGCGCAGGCGGTGGTTTATCTCAGCCTCGCACCGAAGTCGAATGCGCTTTATGTGGCTTATGGTTCCGTGCAGGCCGATATCGAAGCGACCGCGGCGGAAGCGGTGCCGCTGCATCTGCGCAATGCGCCGACGAAGCTTATGAAATCTCTTGATTACGGGAAGGGATACCAGTACGCGCACGACGTGGAAGGCAGGGTAGCCGCTATGGAGTGCCTGCCGCCCTCACTGGCAGGGCGGCGCTACTATGCTCCAACCGAGGAAGGACGGGAAAAGACCCTCGCACAACGCATGGAAGAGATTCGCAGGATACGTGAACAGAACCGGCGTCCCGGCTGAGCGTCAGGCGAGGGCGGGAGCTGCAATGAGAGAGTTCTGAATGCATGCCAGCAGGTCGGCCGGATGCAGCGGCTTATTCAGCAGGGTGAAGTTGTGGCCCATCTCGCGGGCCTTCTCCAGCAGGTCATGCGTTGCAGCGTGGCCGGAAAACAAAATTACCTTGCAGTCGGGATAGACATTCATCAGCTCCATCGCCAGCTGAGTTCCGTCCATACCGGGTCCCATCATCACATCGGAGAGCAGCAGGTGCGGAGGAATCACTCCGGCGATCTCCAGGGCCGAACTGGCATCATAGGCCGTCTGAACCGCAAATCCGCTCTTGCTCAGGATGATGGAGAGGGTATCGGCAATCACCCGCTCATCGTCCACTACCAGCACGACGGGCAGCTGTTTGGATTTGTGTGGCGAGCGTGCTTCGGCCGGAATCGTGTCCATTGCTACAACCTGGATCGGAGATAAGAACTGCATTGGTATTTTCCTCTGACACCACCGTATCCCTGCCGTGGAGCTACGGGTTAACTCTTTAGAAAGGCGGCTTGCAACGCATTTGTGCGGTAAAAGCGTCAGAATCCATTGGCGTACGTTTGCAGGCCGGATCGTAGAATAGTGATACGATCCATTGTCTTTAGTACGTCGTTAGGGCCCCGCAAGGAGGGGAGAGTCGTGGCCAAAAAGCACGGGGATGGCCGGGCAGCGCGATTTGAATCGATTTCGCAAGATGACGTGCCGAAGGGACGGGACGGAAAGCACAAGCAGATCATCCTTGAGCTGCTGGACGGGCTGGAAAACCTCCGTCCAGGCACCGCTCTCAAGATCCCGATCTCAGAACTTCCAGATACCAAAGAAAACATCCGGGCGGCCCTGAGCCGGGCGACTCGGCAGCGAAGCATAGAGGTGGCGACCTCCAGCGACGCGGACCACCTGTATGTCTGGAAATTGGATCCGTAGCAGCTGCAGCTGGCCGTTACATCTGCGGCAGCAGCGCACGCACTCCGAGGAGAATTCCAAGGAAGATCAAACCTGAGGACGCCAGCAGAAGCGTATTGGGCTCCGGCACCGGTCCGGGAACGCCGACCGAGGGAACCGCGATCAGTGGCGTGGCAATCGGTGTCAGCTCGGCAAGTTCCGTAACGGTCGGGGCCGCAGGCGGAGGAAGCTTCAGCTCGGTCGTCATCACCGGCATTGAGATCTCGGGAGTTGCGGGTTCCAGTTGCAGATCCAGGCTGGTTGGGTCGGTATCGACCGCACAGGCGAAATCCACCTTCTTGACCGATTCTTCGCGGGTCATGACGTATTTGGGCCGGTGATTTTTCGGATTCGGCTTCCAGTTCGGATGTGCCGCCCGCCACGCCGCCCATGCATCCGCGGTTTCTTTGCTGAGGCGGTTTCTGACAGGCCGCGTCACATACGTCTTCACAAACCGTTCGCAGGCGGCAGACGCATGGATGGCCAGAACACCTGCCGACGCTGGGAGAAGAAGGAAAATCAGGACTGCAGACTGAATTCGAAACCGGGATCTTTTCATTTTCTACTTATCCTTCGTCGTCCAAGCAGCACGACAAAGGACCTTTCCGCACGTGCGGGATAGCGCGTTATGGTCGCCAAAGCGAACAGTAACGGAGTGAACAGATACGTACGCGTGCTCTGCGCTCCCATTCTCGCGAATGAGGAAGGCAGCCCTAGCAGGTGTTACCCGAGTAACCTCATGTTGTCAGGCAACGCACGGAACGTCAACGAAAAAGGATCAGGAAAACAGCGTCCGAATCGTCGAAATCCTTGCGTGCCTGAACCGCACGATGGGGCTGTGTTTTGGCCTGCTCCAGCCTCACTGCCCACCTTACCGCCGCCCAGATAGCGCAGAAATCCCACTTCCGTGGAACGGTCTGGATTCAAGCAATCCGGAATGTGCGGCTTACTGGATGTTAATCGGATGCTGTGGAGGGAGCATCCTTACGGATCGCCTTCAGCACCAAGTCCTTCGTCAGCAGCTCCGGCAAAACATCGGGACCGGCGGACTGGGCCGCAGGGTAGAGAACATAAGTGGGTACGCCTGCCCGTCCCAGCGAAGCCAGCTTGTTCGTGATCGCCTCGTCTTCGTTCGTCCAGTCCGCCCGCAGCAGCGTGAAGTTCCGCTGCCGGAACTGATTCTGTACTTCAGACGACTTCAGCACCAGCCGCTCATTGACTTGGCAGCTCAGACACCACGAGGCTGTGAAATCAATGAACACCGGCCGGCCCGCCGCCCGCGACTCAGAGATCGCCTGGTCTGAGTAGGGCTTCCAGACCAGCGGGCCCGCGTTCGCTTGTGCCGTCGTGTTCGCCGGTACTGCTGCCTCGGCCGATCGCAGCATCGCGTGCCGGCGCTCCTGCAGCGGAATCCAGAGCGCCACCAAGGCCAGCAGAAGGGCCGCAATCTGGCCCGCGCGGCTAGCCGGCCAACGTCCGAGCGCCCAGCCGGATATCGCAAGCACCAGGAATCCGATGAGCAGATAGGACACCTGGCTCACCGCGTCGGCCGAGGAGAACGCCTGCCCGTAAATCCACGTGAGCCAGATCACCGTCAGAAAAAGCGGAATGGCGGTAAGCTGCTTCAGGATTTCCATCCATGCTCCGGGCTTGGGAAGCATGCGAGCCCAGGCGGGCTGCCAGCTCAGCAGCACGTAAGGCAAGGCGAGCCCCAGCGCCAACGATGTGAACACTGCAAAAGCGAGCACCGGCGGCTGCACCACAGCAAAGCCGATCGCTGCGCCCATAAACGGGCCTGTGCAGGGAGTGGCCACCACTGTGGCCAGCACTCCGGTGAAGAAACTGCCCGCATAGCCTTGCCTGCGCGCCAGCGAGTCGCCCGCCGACATCAGCGACAGGCCGAAGTCGAACTGCCCCGCCAACGACATCGCAAACAGAAACAGAAAGCACGCCAGCACTGCAACGAACGCGGGGGACTGCAGTTGGAATCCCCAGCCCACTTGGCTTCCGCCGGCACGGACCGCCAGCAGCACGCCCACAATCGCCCAGAAAGAGACGACGATGCCCACCGCATACATCAGTCCATGGGTGAGCAGTTTTCTGCGAGAGTTCTCATCCGCATTCGCGGTGGTCTGAACGAGTCCCAGAGCCTTCAGAAACAGCACTGGGAAGACGCACGGCATCAGGTTCAGGAGGATGCCCCCCAGAAACGCCAGCCCGATCGCAGCCGCAGCGGTCATATGTCCCAATGTAGCTCCGGAACTGCCGGAAGTCCCAATCTCACCCATGGCAACCGGAATCGTCACGTCATAGGCCCGGGTCCCGGAGAGCTTCAGCAGGCCATGCAGAGAGTTTAGCGTGGCGACCTGCGGCGACCGATCCACATACAGCACCGCACCGTCGCTGCGCGGCTCAACCACCTGCTCCGCTGCATTGATCATCGGGTCGGCGTCATGGTCGAAAGGGAAGTACTCGAGGTCCTTCTGGCGCGTGCCGTCGATCAGCCGGATTGCAATGCGCTTCGCATCCGCGTGCGCCGA
>JAICMT010000299.1 GCA_025929125.1 Acidobacteriaceae bacterium
CGAGCTCCGGCCCTTGCTGGCCGACCCCGCAACCGCCGAGGCACGTTTCATGGCTCGCCGCCCCATCTATCGCCGCCTTGCACGTCTTGCCGTGGATACCTCTTCGCTGTCGACCGAAGAAGCCGTCGACGCAATCCTTTCTGCGCTCCGGCCCCGCTCCTCCTCGAGGACGTAGCGGGCCGGAGCTTGGCAAACCGCAACCGCTGCCGCTCCCCCTCTCTAAGAGGGCAAAACTTTAACCTGGCGGGGTACGATTCCACAGCTCGGCGATGGCTATCATTGGAGTGCGTTCGAAACTCTCCACAGGAGCCACTATGTCGAACCCCTTTGTTCATCTCGAACTCTGTACCTCCGACACCAAAAAAGCCAAGGACTTCTACTCGGACCTTTTTGGCTGGCAATTCAGCGACACCGATATGGGCAACATGATCTACTCGACATTCAAGCCTTCCAGCGGCCCGGGAGGCGGCATCTTCTCGATGCCGAATATGCCGACCGCCTGGCTCGCCTATGTCGGCGTCGAAGATATCCACGCCGCTACCGAGAAGGCGAAGTCTCTGGGCGCAACCATCTGCAATGGTCCTATGGAGATTCCAAACGTAGGCTGGATGACGATGCTTACAGATCCCACCGGCGCGACGATTGCTATGTTTCAGCCCAACCCATCGCATAAGCCAGCCTGATCGGCCCACTTTGATCCTCCGCTCTCCACGCCCGAAAACCGCCAAGGCCCCGCATCCGCTGCGGGGCTTTGCTTCTTCAGGCGCCGATCGGAAGCGAGATCTGAGTCGAGGCCGCTGCTCGCGCCGGCTTCTTCCGGCCGTCCAGCGTCACCGCTTCTTCATCCAGTCTGTGTCGGAGCCCGTATCTCCGGCATGCATCCTTTACCGTCACCGACAGCTCCCGGCGGTACTCCGGGGCGGCAAAGTCCGCCTTCCCGAACCGCTTGTTGTACTCCGGCACCAGTTCCGGAAAGTGCTGCCGCAGAAATCCGAAATATGTCTCGCGCGAGCACGGCTTAAGAAACAGTGGGTTTGCCGAGAAGAACAAGGCACCCGCCTCGCTCGCCCGCTTCGCCATGGCGTCGATCTGTCGCGGGGCGTCATTGATCCCCGGCATCACCGGCGAGCAGAAGACCCCCGCTGCGATCCCCTTCTCCCGCAGCCGTCGCACCGCGGCAAATCGCAGATCGGGACGCGGTGCCCTGGGCTCCAGTTTCCTCGCCAGGGCTGCATCAGGAGTCGTGATGGTGATGTGCACCGTCAGTGAGTTCCGCCCCGCAATCTCCTGCAGCAGGTCTACGTCCCGTACCACCAGGTTCGACTTGGTGACAATTCCCAGCTGGAAGCCCCGCTGCCGCGCGAATACCTCCAGAATGCTTCGCGTAATCCTCGCTCGCCGCTCAATCGGCTGGTAGGGATCGGTCGCGGTGCCGATCGCCAGGAGCATGCGCCTGTCCACCCGCTTCAGCTCCTGCTCCAGCATCCAGGCAGCATTCTGCTTTAGAAAGATCACCCGCTCGAACGCATCCGGCAAACTCAACTCGCTTCCCGGCTCGCCGCCCCTTGGAGCCATGAACTCGTGCGTGTATCTCGCATAGCAGTACCTGCAGCCGAACTCGCAGCCGCGGTATGGGTTGATGCTGTAGTCCAGCAGCAACTGCCTCTTTGAAACAACTCGACTCAGAATGCTGCGCGCTTCAATCGCACGAAACTCAACCTGATGTCGAGCATCGGCGTGTACTGCCTCAGCCGCCAGCCGAGCGATTCCGGTCAAACGCGGCTGAAGGATCGGAAACAGCACATCTATTTTCGTCTTTTCTTCGCTTTTCATTGGACGACTCTACCCCCGTCCAATGTCGCTGTCAAGGCGAGTTCACAAATCCGGTCCGGAACCCAGCCCTTAGCTCTGCTGTAGATTTGGCCGAGTGGTAATGTCTCTCCAAAGGAGGAAAGCCGTGAGCCAATCTCCCCAAAGCAAGCTCCACCAGGCATGGAAGAGACTGATGCGTCTCTTTTCAGGGAAAAAGCCGCCCGAGGCTGACCCTTTCGCATACGTCACCGCGCCAAAAAAGCCGAGGCCGCCACACCACAGCGCTGCAGCCGTCGCGGATCCTCCCGAGTAGCGGCTCGTCGCCAACTTGGTCCAGAGTTTACCGAGCTTGAGTCAGTTGCTCCGTCTCCTTGGACATCTGTGCCGTACGCTCCAGCTTGTCCCAGTTGAACGGCTTACCGTCGATGGCCCGCTTGATCGTCTTGAACAGCACCACCGAGAACACCTGCCGATAAGTAAATCGCTGGATCCAGATGTGGAATAGCAGCCACGCGTCGCCCTTGCTCGCCGGATGCTTTCGTTCAAGCGCAAACGCCAATGCCGAAGCAGTGAAGTCGATCACCAGGAACGTCAGGAAAAATACCAGCAGCTTCTCTATACTGGCCGCCGAAGCCGCCATCGGATGGAAGTACCTGTTCCAGAAGTAATCGAACACTGCGACCAGGAACATCAGGTCGATCAGCGGAGACACCAGCGGCAGCAGAATCTGGAAGATGATCGTGTTCGGCAGCGCAAAGTAGCCCATCGCACGCCGCTGCTTGATCGCTCCAATGTGCTTAAACACCGCCTGCAGAATGCCGAAGGACCAGCGGAACCGCTGCCGCATCAGCCCATCCATGTCCACTGGCGCCTCTGTGAAGGCGAGCGCCCGGTCCTCGTAGATCACCGAGTACCCCTGCTCTAGCAGATTCATGGTCAGGTCGGCGTCCTCTGCTACGGTATTGGTGTGGTAGCCGCCGCCCTCTTTCACAGCGCGCGCCCGCCATGCGCCAATCGCTCCCGGCACCACCATCACCACATCAAACAGGTCCAGAGCGCGGCGTTCGAAATTCTGGCTGGTGATGTACTCCAGCGCCTGCCATCGCGTCCACAGATTCACGCGATTTCCCACCTTGGCGTTGCCGGCCACCGCTCCAATCTTCGGATCGGCAAAGTGGCACACCAGGTTCGAAATCGCATCGTGCGCAATCACACCATCGGCATCGATGCCAACGTAAACCTCTTCGCTGATCCTCTCCAGGGCATAGTTCAGAGCGTCTGCCTTTCCCCCATTCGCCTTTCTCAACACGGTCAGCCGTCCCGAGGCAATATCGGCCGGGTACGCATCCACCGCTGCCTGATAGGTGTTGTCCTTGGAGCCGTCGTCGATCACTACAACCCGGATGTGCTTGTAATTCGACATCATGACGGACCGGATCGTCCGCACGATCACCTTACCCTCGTTGTACGCCGGAATCAACACGGTGACTCGCGGAGCGTAGTCCGGCGTGGCGTAGTTCTTCCGCTTGCGCATCCGGTCGATCACGGCGAACACGCCGATGATAATGAGGCGCGCCGACATCAGGATGTCCCCCACGAAGAACACGGCAATCACGAAGTGGTTGAA
>JAICMT010000444.1 GCA_025929125.1 Acidobacteriaceae bacterium
CGCGGGGATAGGCCGGCCCACCGAAACCGATTTCGTCCCATGCCCACGGATGTGCATAGTAAGTGTCAATGGCGTCGGCCATGATCAACTGCCAGAATCGCGTCACCGACATTTTTTTCCAGATCTTCGCGGCAGCCTTCGGCCTTCCCTGCTGTATCACCTTCAAGACCTCTTCGCGATGCAGGGAGGAGAGAGTAAGGAAGCCTCCTCCGTAGCGGTGTTGGGCTTCGGCGTCAATCGCCTGAATTCCCCACTCATAAACCACGCGATCGTGTGGCATATCTTCATAGCGGTAGCCCACGGTATTGTTGGCTGCAAGCCGCTCATCGAGCGCTGGAACGAGCGGGATCCGACGGTCCGGAGTTCTGTCAGTCTGCGGGATGAGGTGCTCAAAGACGACCGTCCAGAATTCCCACGCGGCCTGAGAGAAGAACTTCCGCTCTGGAGGATGATTCACGCGCTCTTCGACAACCCGGCGGGTGGCCTCGTCCCAGTAGCGCCGTTGCGAGAGCGTGTTGAATCCCGGGTAATATCCCGGCTGCTGCCTGGGTGGAATGGGTTCCTGGGTTACAGGATCGCGGGGCAGCAGCGCATCCTGTACAGCTGGAAAGATAGACTTCATGCTTGTCTCCTGCGCAGAAGGCTGGCGAGCACGCCCAACATACCCGCAGCTCCGAACAGAAGCGGGGCAAAGATGGGCGGCCCATACATAACGTTGTAGAGCAGCCGTGTGCTTCCCCCGGGACGCCGCAGCACTCCACTGCCGTGATAGAAGAAGCCGACCGCGGCATCCGCTCCGGCGAGGATAGATACCGCCGGCAAAGCAGTTGTAGCAAGCCTTCGGCTCTTTATAGAAGCAAACGAAACCCCAGCCAGTACCGGCGCAAGAGCGACCGGCGTCCACTGTACCCAGTAGCGGAAATTGTTTTTGTAATGCGAGTAGTACGCTTCAAATCCGCTGAGTAAAGCGCTGATGCCCGTGACGATGGCCACCTGGCGCTGGAACTTCCCCTCCCGCATGTCCTGCTCCTCCGACAGGAGCTCGCGGCTCTCCTTGTCGGGAAGCAATCGCTGGAAAAAGCTACCTCCTCCAGAATCTTCTGTGCCCTCTCCGCTCTCCTCCCGCTGAAGGTAAGAAGCGACTAGCCCGAGATAGGCGCTTGTCCCGAAGAGCAAGGGGGCAAAAACAGGTGGCCCCATGATCATGTTTGTCATCGGCAAACGCCAGCCGCCCGGCTTGCGGTGGATGCCACGTACGTGGAAGTAGAAGCCCACGCACGCATCGCCGAGCGTCACCAGCGAGATGAGGCGGAGGACTGTGCGGGCCGCTCGACGGCTGAAAAATCCAGCTACGCACGCAATGGCGAGCAGCCCGCTAAGGATGACCGGGGTATACATCACCCGCCGGCTGTAGCTTCCGCGATAGTGTTCGTAAGCCACCTCCAGCCCGCTGATGATGCTGGTGACCGCGGTGAGCAGGGCAAGGCTGCGCTGAAACCGTCCTTCGCGGATGTGGTTGGAGACAACCTCAAGATCACGCTCCGCCGTCGATAGCGATCGCTCTGCGCTATTTGGCATCGGTTAGATGACCTCTCTGACTTTGTCGACGCCGATGGTCTTGACGATTTTGAGTGCATTCTTCTGGCCGCGTACGAGGGCCTTCGCGAAGTGCAGCGCTTGCTCTGTGGTGACCTTTCCCGGCATGGGAGGCTCATTGGGATCGACCACGGCTTGCACCACCGTGGGCCCGCGATGAGACAGAGCGTCGCGCAGGATGTGCTCGGCATGCTCGGGGCGCTCAATGGTGTACCCCTGGGCACCGCACGCTGTCGCGACCATCGCAAAGTCAATGGGCTCGAGCTGCACGCCGTACTGGGGATTTCCTTCCAGGATCATCTGTTCCCACTTGATTTGCCCGAGAACGTTGTTCTTGATCACGATCACGCAGACCTGCAGGTTGTACTTGACCAGCGTGGCGATCTCGCCCATAAGCATGGTGAGGCCGCCGTCGCCGACGACGCACACCACCTGCCGGCCCGGATAAGCTACGGCCGCGCCAATGCTGTATGGGAGACCATTGGCCATGGTTGCCAGCGAGCCGGATAAGGAGAACTGCATCGATCCGCGGATGTCCACATACCGAGCCGTCCAGGTCGCGATGGTGCCGCTGTCGGAAGAGACGATTGCGTCATCGTTCAGCAGCCTGTTCAGCGTATGCGTGACCACCTGCGGTTTCATCGGCATATCAGGTCGCGTACCGCGCTCTTCCATCAGCTCGAACCAGGACTTCATGCGCTCCTGCGACTTCTTCAGGAACTTGCCATTCTTCTTCTTGAGCAACGGCAGCAGAGCAGGAAG
>JAICMT010000083.1 GCA_025929125.1 Acidobacteriaceae bacterium
GGAGGATGGAAAAGACCATTTTCACGTCTGTCCGCACTGCGGGCAGGCCGTGGACAGGCGTGATTTAGGACAGGTGTTCTATCACGAGATGCCGGACCACCAGCCGTTGCCCACGAATTGATAGTTGCTAGTGGCCGGGTGCTGAAATTGGCGGCACCGGGCAGGGGTCGAGCGGGAAGGTGATGACGAAGGCGGTGCCGCTGCTGCCCGGGCGGGTGGAGGTGCGGACGCGGACGGTGGCGTTGTGGCGCTTGAGGATTTCGGCGGTGACCCAGAGGCCCAGCCCGGTGCCGACGTTCTGTTTGGTGGTGACGAAGGGCTCGAAGAGGCGGGCCAGAGTGCGCTCGTCGATGCCGGAGCCGGAGTCGGCCACGGTGACGCGGATGGCGGGCTCGCCGGTGCGGAACTCGCGGGCTTCGCGGATGCGGACCCAGAGGGCGCCGGAGCGGGTGGCGTCGAGCGCGTTGCCGATGAGGTTGGCGAAGACCTGGCGCAGCTCGCCGGAGAAGCAGAGCAGCGGCGGAGCCGGGCGGTAGTCGCGGACGACGCGGATGGGGGTATTGCGCAGGCGGCCGCCGAAGAGGGCGAGCGCGGAGTCGGCGAGCGCGGAGATCTCCTGCCGGGTGGGCGCCGCCGACTGGCGGTTGAAGCGCAGCGAGTGGGTGACGATGTGGGAGACGCGTGAGAGCTCTTCCTCGGCGATGCGGACCAGGTCGCGAATTTCGTCCACGTCGGTGCTGGTGCGCATGAGGAAGAGGGTGTTGACGACGGACTCCAGAGGATTGTTGATCTCATGCGCGATGGAGGAGGCGAGACGGCCGACGACGGCGAGCTTCTCGGTGCGGCGCAGGGCATGCTCGGTGAGCCGGGCCTGCGTGATGTCGAGAGCGGCGACGGTGAGGCCGGCGATCTCTCCGGCGGAGTTGAGCAGCGGCTCGGCGGTGATGTCGTAGACCTCGGTGCGGTCGCCGATTACGAAGCTGAGTTCGCGTCGGGCGGGGCGGCCGGAATCGAGCACCGACTGTTTGAAGGCCAGCAACTCGTCCATGATGCCGGGAGCGATCTCGTCATCGCGGCGGCCGAGCAGCATTTCGGCGGGAGCCATGGGGTGGGAGCGATAGATCCAGGTGTATCGCAGGTCGCGATCGGTGGTGTAGAGGATGACGGGCAGATGCTGGAGCGCGACCCGGATGCGGTCTTCGGTGCCACGCAGCTCGGATTCGATGCGCTTCTGCGGAGTAAGGTCCAGGGTGATGCCGTCAAACCGTACGGGCTCGCCGGCATCGTTGTAGGCGGCGCGGCCGATTGCGCGGACCCACCGGATCTCGCCAGCGGGCGAAACGGTGTGGTATTCGATGTCATACCGGGCCTTGGTATCGATTGACTCCTGCAGCCCCGCCCGGGTTCGTTCCCGGTCTTCCGGATGGAGGCGGCTAAAGAAGAGATCCATATCGACCTCGGCATCGGGAGCGAGCCAGAAGTGCTCTTTGACGCGGGCATCCCAGATGAGCTTGTCGAAAGGTAAATCGCAGAACCAGTAGCCGATGCCTGCGGCTTCGGTGGCGAATTGGAAGCGTTCGCCGAGCTGCTCGAGCGGAATCAATCCCGGGAAATTCTCCGCAAATGCAGGAGCTGCTGAACCGGCGGACTGGGAGGAAGGACTCACGCGAAACTTTTCAACGGCAAGGAAAGCTGACCCTGGGGACTTGAACATAGCAGAGCGGCAAAGACATTGCCAAATGGCTTTCAGTGTCGGGTGGAAGGGCTCGCCAGAGGTGACGAGCGGTGTAAGGTGAGCTATGGGAGCCGGTTGAAACTGCGATGCGTGCTTCCGGACGCCGGCTGCCGGCGCCGTGAAAGGAGTTCTGAAATCCGATGGGCGTTCCTACCGAGTATTTGTGGCTCAGCGACGATGGACCTGCATTCGGCGCGCCGGGCCTGGAGCCGCGCTGGACGTCGAGCCAGAAGGATACGGTTTCGACCGCGTACTCGTCCTCCAGCCGGGTGTGGTTCACACTCTCGCACGGCACGCTGAACGAGATTTATTATCCGACCATCGACCGTCCGCAGACGCGGGATATGGAACTGCTGTTCACCGATGGAGAGACGTTTTTCCACGAGGAGAAGCGGGATCTCTCCTACGACTTCCACTACATTCACTCGGACGCGCCTGCGGTGCGGGTGATCGGGGCCGAGGCGCAGGGCCGCTACAAGGTGACGAAGGAGTTTGTCTCCGACCCGCACCACTCGGTTGTGCTGATGCACGTGACGGTGGAAGGTGACGAGGCGCTGCTCTCGCGGATGAAGTGCTATGCGCTGCTGGCTCCGCACCTGAATGGCGGAGGCGCGGGCAACTCCGCGCGCAGTGTGCAGGTGGCGGGCCACCGGGTCTTGCTGGCCTGGAAGGACGGCGTCTCGCTGGCGATGGGCGTGGACTGCGGCTTCACGCGGTCCTCCTGCGGATACGTGGGCACCAGCGACGGCTACCAGGACCTGATGACCGACCTGAAGATGACGTGGTGCTTCGGGCAGGCGCTGGACGGCAACATTGCGATTATGGGCGAGATCGACCTGGCGCGGAAGCGCGAGTTTACAGTGGCCATTGGATTGGGGGACAGCCATCACGCGGCGCTCTCGGAGATGGCGCAGGCGCTGGCCGTGCCTTACCTTGTGCACTGCGAGCGATTCGTGGAGCAATGGCTGCGTGCCGAGACGCCTCCCAAGCTCGCGATCCCTTCGGGCGATGGCGGCCGGCTTTCGCGGGTGAGCCACAATGTGGTGCTGACGCACGAGGACAAGACGTTCTCAGGCGCATTCATCGCGTCGGCGTCGATTCCGTGGGGCGCGAGCAAGAGCGATGACGACCTGGGCGGCTATCATCTGGTGTGGACGCGCGACATGGTGCAGTCGGCTACGTCGCTGCTGGCCTGCGGACGATGCGAGACGGCGCTGCGCGCGCTGGTGTACCTGGCCTGCACGCAACGCAGCGATGGCAGCTTCGCGCAGAACTTCTGGATCGACGGAACGCCGTACTGGAAGGGCATTCAGCTGGACGAGGTGGCGTTTCCGATCATTCTGGCCTGGCGTTTGTGGAGCGCCGGCGAACTGGGCAAGTTCTACGTGCTGCCCTTTGTGGAGCAGGCGGCCGGATTTCTGGTGCGCTACGCGCCGATCACGCAGCAGGAGCGCTGGGAGGAGAATGCGGGCTACTCGCCCTCCACGCTGGCGGTGGTGACGGCGGCGCTGGTGTGCGCGGCGGACATGGCGCGAGCGCACAAGTCGCCAGAGCTGGCCGAGTTCCTGGAGGACTACGCGGACTGGATTGAGTCGCACCTGGACGAGTGGACCGTGACCGACGACGGTGTGCTGCTGCCGGAGGTGAAGCGACACTACATGCGCATTCGCCCACCGGCAGAGGGCGAGCCGTTCTACAACCCGAAGCTGCCGCCGGGACACATCCAGATAGCCAACCGCGCGCCGTGGGAAAAGTCGGTGTTCGATGCGCGGGAGATTATCGATGCAGGCTTCCTGGAGCTGGTGCGGTATGGGATCCGCCGCCCGGACGATCCGCTGATTGTGGACTCGCTGAAGGTGGTCGACTCTGTGCTGAAGTACGAGACCCCGAACGGCCCGTGCTGGCGCAGGTACGACCACGACGGCTATGGCCAGCGGAAGGACGGCAGCAACTACGAGGGCTGGGGGCAGGGACGCGCCTGGCCGCTGCTGGGCGGCGAGCGCGGGCACTATGAGCTCGCCGCAGGACGCGACCCCAAGCCGTACATCACTGCCATGGAGCACTTCTCCAGCGAGGGAGGTATGCTGCCGGAGCAGGTGTGGGACCACGACGACCTGCCGGAGAAGCAGATGTACTGCGGCAAATCGGCAGGTTCGGCGCAGCCTCTGGTGTGGGCGCATGCGGAGTACCTGAAGCTGCTGCGGTCGGCGATGGACGGAGAGGTGTTCGACACCATTTCCGTGGTGCGCGACCGCTACGCGGCCAAAGGCAAGCGCAGCTTCACCTGCGATGTCGAGATATTCTCGGCCTCGCGTCACATTGCGCCGATCGCCGCGGGCAAGCGGCTGCGGGTCACGGATCCCTCGCGCTTCCGCCTGGTGTACACGATGGACAACTGGCAGACGACGCTCAAGAAGGAGTCGTCCCCGGTTGGATATGCGGGGTTCTATGCGGATGTCCCGACGACGGCGGATCAGGAAGGCAAGATCATCTTCACGCTGTACTGGCCGGGAGAAGACCGGTGGCTGGGGAGGAATGTTGAGGTTGAGATACTCGGGGAAGAGTAGGGCCGAGCCTGCGCGCTTTGGAAGGTTGGAAGAGGCGAGTCGCGCTCGTATTCCTGTCATGCGGTAGGCTCACACGAATGAAATTTCCGCAGTCCCGAATCGGAGCTATCGCGCTGTTTCTCGGTGCCACAGTGGCGCTGGAGGCCTGTTGGATGACGACCGGCGGAGTGTACCCGGCAAGGACGCTCTTTCAGACGACTTGCGTGTTGCTGATTGGGACCGTCTTTGTGGGCGCCAATATCTGGCTGAACCGCGTGTTTCTGCAGATGGATGGCCTGCCGAAATCTGCACTGGGGCTGGCTGTGCGCGAGTTGCCGTGGTTCTTTGCGGGATGCGCCATTGCGGTGCTGGTGATCTTCGCGATGGCCGGGACGCTTCGGCTCATGGTTCCGTTCCACTGGGTGCGGGGCGCGTTAGGCTGGCATGAGCTCGCGGGGCAGTTTTCGCGGTATTTGATCGGCAATAGCGTGGAGGAGCTGATCTTTCGCGGGTATCTGCTGGTGATGCTGCGGCGGTGGCTCGGTCTGCCGCGCGCACTGGCCATCACCGGTGTGCTGTTCGGCCTGTTTCATCTGCCTGGGATGTCTGGAATCGCCGCGCTGAAGATGGTGTGCACCACGGCGGGGATGTCGGTTGTCTTCGCGATGGCGTATGTGCGGACGAAAAGTTTATGGACTGCAATCGGCGTGCATGTTTCGGCGAACATGCTGCTGCATCGCGTGCTGGGCATGTCGGGAGAACAGCAGAGCATGTTCCGAATGCAGATCGACGGCAGGTGGCCGGCCGGATATGACCCGGGGCTGATTGCGTACTTTAGCGTCATCGCGGTTGCCGCGCTCTGGTTGAGCCGGAAGACCGAGGTCAAGGTGCTGAGAGGCTAGGAGCTACCGGCGCAGTCGCCGGAGAGGGTCGACGGCGGTGCCGACCAGGGCGTACACGACCGCATTGAGCAGGATGAACCAGTAGTAGGCGAGGGGAATACTTCTGCCGAGGAGCGAGGCAGGAGCGGTGATCTCCACCGCCGGGCGGTAGGCGCTCCCGAGGTTCGGCCAGGATGCCAGGCTGTAGAGCACCCAACAGGAAGCGACGACTGCGCCGCAGAGCGCCCAAAGGCTGATTCTCCGTCTCATCGGTCCGCCACCTCGCTTTCTGGCCCGGGATTCTACTCCATTGCATTAAGGTTGGGCCGGATTACCGCAATCCGGCATCGCTAGTACACTGGGGAAACGCGCGTCCGTGCGGCTGTTTGTGGCGCCGCATCGCAAAAACGCGGGGAAATTTAATTTTAAAGACCGAATCGAGTCGCGCACTCGCGCGCCAACGACGGCAAGAGGAAATGGATAATGAGCGCTACGCAGACACGTCCGGATGAGTTGTTGAGCGATAAGCAGAATGAGCTGGACCAGCTTTCCATCAATACGTTGCGTTTCCTGGCAGTCGATGGAGTCGAGAAGGCGAAATCCGGCCACCCGGGCGCGCCGCTGGGCTGTGCGCCCATTGCCTACCTGCTGTACACGCGCTTCATGCGGCACGATCCTGCGGACCCGAAGTGGATCAACCGCGACCGGTTCGTCCTGTCGAACGGGCACGCGTCGATGCTGCTGTACGGATCGCTGCATCTTTCCGGCTATGACCTGCCCCTGCAGCAGCTGGAGAACTTCCGCCAGTGGGGCTCGCACACGCCGGGCCACCCGGAGTACGGCGAGACGCCGGGCGTCGAGGTGACCACCGGGCCGCTGGGCCAGGGCTTTGGCATGGCAGTGGGCATGGCGACGGCGGAGAAGCATATGGCCGCGGTTTACAACCGCGATCAGCACAACGTGATCGATCACTTCACCTATGTGCTGTGCGGCGATGGCGACCTGATGGAAGGCATCTCGCATGAGACCGCGTCGCTGGCCGGAACCCTCGGTCTGGGCAAGCTGATCGTGCTCTACGACGACAACCTGATCTCGCTGGACGGGCCGACCGAGTTGAGCTACACGGAGGATGTGACCAAGCGCTTTGAGGCCTACCACTGGCAGGTACTCAGCGTCTCAGACGGCAACGATCTGCGCGCGATCGAAGATGCGATCAAGCAGGCGCATGCGGAGACCACGAAGCCGACGCTGATCCGGGTACGCACCGTGATTGGATACGGCAGCCCGAAGGCCGGCACCAAAGCAGTCCACGGCGAGGCCCTGGGACCGGAGGCCACCGCGGCCACCAAAAAGAACCTCGGCTGGCCCGAGGACAAGCAGTTCTACGTGCCGGAAGAGGCGAAGAAGAATTGGCTGGGCGCTAAGACGCGCGGCAAGCAGGTGCATGAGCAGTGGGACCAGCAGTTCGCCGAGTACAAGAAGGCCTACCCGGAGGACGCAGCCGAGTTTGAGCGCGTGATCAAGCAGGATCTGAAGCCCGGCTGGGAGAAGGCGCTGCCCAACGTCCCGACGGACAAGCCGATGGCGACACGCA